>CAZNVR010000108.1:0-6936 GCA_964576655.1 uncultured Legionella sp.
ACGAACTTGACCATAAGAGGCAAGAACCTCATAATCATTTCCAAGGTATTTTTGAATGGTTTTACATTTCGCGGGAGACTCAACGATTACCAGATATTTGGTCATGTGCTATTAACCCTTGCTAATAGTGATAACTCACATAAGCATGTGAGTTATTTGGTGGAGTAAAGAAACGTTTAAATCGCTCTGTTTAATGCAATGAAAGACTATCTTCTTTTTGATATAAAACCAAATCAAGAAAAGCAATCTGTTCAAAGCTAAGTCCGCTAATCAATGCGTTTCTGATTGCCCATTTGGTTTCTTGTAAACTAACAATACGTGAATCAGAGAAAAGCAATCGATTTATAATTAACTCAAGTGTTTCTGCAGGAATAATTCCCCATGCAGCCATACGAACCAAAAATTGATGACTTGCTTTTGTAAGTTTTATTTGCTCAGCGAGTGTAAAAACACGCACAGACTGAGACTGAGGCGCTTGAAATTGCTCAACCTGTACTTTTACAAATTTAGGTAAGTCTTCAAGTAGCTCATCTGTGGCCTGTTGTTGTACAGACTCTACTGCTACAGATGTATTATCTGCGGCATGTTGTTCTTTTAAATGCGTAATTGTTTGTTCAAAAAAATTTAACATCAATTCAAACCAGCTATCTTTCATACAACACACCTCGTATAACCGCCTGGCACTGCACTAACAATGCCTTGCAATTCCAATTCAGCCAATTCACAAATTACCGTTTCAAGTGCTAAACCACAGCGCGTCATAATTTGATCAATCGTTGTGGTTTCAAACCCAATGCACTTTACAAGGTTTTTGTTCTCATCTGCAAGCACCTTGTGAGTATTTTTTGCGTCCAGGTTTTCATAATCAATATTCAGTTCGTCTAATATATCATGACTTGATGTTACCAGTTTCGCGCCTTGTTGTAGTAAATAATGGCAACCTCTGGATTGCGGATTATATATTGACCCAGGTATCGCTAACACATCTCGGTTTTGCTCTAGTGCCATGCGGGCTGTGATCAATGATCCACTCTTTATTGCTGCTTCCACAACCAATGTGCACGATGATAAACCGCTTATTATACGATTTCTGCGTGGAAAATGTCCAGCATTAGGTGGACTATGCAAAGGAAATTCTGTCATAAGTAAGCCATTGTGACATATTTTCTCGGCTAACTGGATATGTCTGCGAGGATAAATGCAATCTATGCCTGTTCCCATAACAGCGATTGTTTTGCCTTGTGCTTCCAAACAACCACGATGGGCTTGAGCGTCAATCCCTAATGCCAAACCACTCACAACAGTAACTTGCTTTAAGGCAAGCTCATACGCAAATTGTCTAGCCGTCTCCCCTCCTGTAATTGAAGGGTTTCGCGTACCAACCATCGCCACTCGTTTTTGATGTAATGCGGTTATATCACCTTGAGCATACAACGCAATAGGCGGGTCTGGTATTTCTTTTAATAATGCAGGGTAATCAGAGTCGCACCAGGTTAACAAATAATGATTGTCGTGATTTTGCCAGGTTAAATCAGCATCAATGTCATTTAGATTAAATGTCGCGATGGCATTTGCAATTTTAGCAGGCAACCCTGCTTGAGTTAACTCTTGAGAGGACAATCGAAACATTTCTTCTAGATCAGGCCAACGGATAAGTAGTTTTTTGACCGTACGAGGACCAATATAATTGATGCGATTTAACGCAATAAAATATCGTTTATTATTCACTTTTTTCAATCCATTGCTTGCGAGCGCTATATTAGGGATAATATCACGCATTATCCCTTTTAAAACCACCTAAATATGGCCATTCGAAAAATAATTTATCTTCCTGATCCAAGGTTAAGAAAAGTATCCACTCCAATTGACGTGTTTGATGATGCGTTGCATGAGTTAATCGAAGATATGTTTGAAACAATGTATGCGGCAAAAGGCGTAGGGCTTGCTGCACCTCAAATTGGTATTAATATTCGTTTATCTGTTGTGGATGTGTCTGGCGATAAAAGTGAGCAACTGGTATTAATTAACCCAGAGATTATTGCATCAGAAGGTGTGGTTGAATATCAGGAAGGCTGTCTGTCTGTACCTAGTGTTTACGATACCGTACACCGTGCTGAAAAAGTTACTTTACGTGCTCAAAATAAACTGGGTGAGTTTTTTGAAATAGACGCAGAGGGTTTATTGGGTGAGTGTTTTCAACATGAAATTGATCATCTTAATGGTAAATTGTTTGTCGACCTGCTCTCGCCACTAAAGCGCAATATGGCCAGAAAAAAACTAGATAAATTTATACGTTATCAAAATAAAAAGTAATTGCGTTGTTTTTAAGAAGGCTTGCATGAAATCATTAAATATTATTTTCGCAGGGACTCCTGCATTTACTCTACCTTGCTTAGATCAACTTGCAAAGTCCCATCATCATTTGAAAGCGGTGTATACACAACCAGATAGACCTGCAGGTCGAGGGCGCACGCTACAAGCTTCTGCCGTGAAAACATGGGCACAAAAACAACAGATACCTGTTCATCAACCCCTTAATTTTAAAGATCCACAAGCCATTGCAGATTTGGCCGCACTTGCCCCTGATGTTTTAGTTGTGATTGCGTATGGTTTGATTTTACCCCAGGCGGTTCTTGATATCCCACGTTTAGGATGCATCAATGTTCATGCATCGCTACTTCCCCGCTGGCGTGGTGCATCTCCCATTCAACAAGCAATATTACATGGCGATAAAGAATCAGGCGTCACCATTATGCAAATGGATGCAGGCATGGATACGGGGGCGATGTTACATAAAATCAGTTGTCCAATCCATTCACAAGACACCGCAGAACATTTACATGACCGTTTATCCATGTTAGCTGCAAACCCTTTAATTGCAACATTAGATGAGCTGGCAGCCAATCAAGCCAAACCGATACAGCAAGGCTGCGAAAACATAACATATGCACCTAAAATAAAGAAAGAAGATGCGGGGATTAACTGGCATAAACCAGCTATAGACATTGACCGACAAATACGGGCATTTAATCCCTGGCCCATTGCCTGGACTTTAATTGAGACAGAGGTTTTACGTATTCATCAAGCACGTGTTATTCAACAAACACACACAAGCCCACCAGGTACAATCCTTTCTATGGATAAACAAGGCATTGTCGTAGCCACTGGAGAGTATGTTTTATTAATTGAAACGTTGCAATTTTCAGGCGGCAAAGCAATGTCTGTTGCAAATTGGCTTAACGCTCAACGCAATCAACTCCACCCTGGCTTCGTGTTAAGGAGTGTGTGTTGAAAAAAAACGAACGATTACAGGCACTAAATATTCTAACCAAACTGTTAGAACACAAGACTCCATTATTACAACTCATGCAGACAAACACGGAGCTTTCTCCGTTAACTAAAGAACTGTGTTTTGGTGTTTGTCGACATTATTATCGCTTGGCAGCATTAGCCGATTGTCTTGTGACTAAACGTCCTAAACAAATCGATGTATGGATGTGTTTATTAATGGGATTATATCAATTACATTATTTGCGCATTCCAGATTATGCCGTAGTTAAAGAAACCGTGGCTTTACTCATTCCTTTAAAAAAATCTTGGGCCAAAGGTTTAGTCAACGCCATATTACGTACTTATTGTCGCGAACAAGATGCATTATTAACTCGTTTAAATAACAATTCAGCTTTTATTTACGGACATCCAGAATGGCTCATTAAACGGATTAAACACGCATGGCCAAACGATTATCATGACATTTTAATAGCCAATGATATTCACCCCCCAATGACGTTACGGGTCAATTCAGCACAATCCACTACCGCAAGCTACCTGCAACGCCTTACCGATGCAGGCATTACAGCACAACCGTTAACATATTCAGCCGATGGTATTACTCTAACAACGCCATGTGATGTGTATGAATTACCTGATTTTTCTCAAGGTGCCATTTCAGTACAAGATGAAGCAGCTCAATTAGCAGCATCGTTGCTGGCCTTAAAACCAGGATTACGTGTGTTAGATGCATGTTGCGCACCTGGTGGTAAAACATGTCATATTTTAGAACAAGAACCCCAGCTATCAGACTGTGTTGCACTAGATATCGAACAGAGTCGATTAGCCCGTGTGCGCGATAATTTACAACGTTTACATTTGCAGGCAACCTTGATACAAGGCGATGCTCTTAAACCACAAACCTGGTGGGATCATCGCTTATTTGATCGCATTCTTCTCGATGCCCCTTGCTCTGCAACGGGTGTCATTAGACGACATTCTGATATTAAATTATTACGTACTAACGATGACATCACAGCCATTACACAAATACAACAACATCTTTTGCATGCATTATGGCCTTTGTTAGCACCAGGTGGATTCATGGTTTATGCAACCTGTTCTATAATGCCTGAAGAAAATGAGTTGCAAATTGCACGCTTCATTAACACCCAACCAGACTGTTCAGTGATGAATAATGTACTACCATGGGCGATAAACACAGGCCATGGTAGCCAAATATTACCGGGCAAAAATAACATGGACGGATTTTTTTATAGTGTGCTTCAAAAAGCAGTCTAAGTGGTAAGATATGGAAATATTCGCATGCTGATGCAAGTCGAATAAATGAATTAACTCAATTTTGTAAAGGACAGTGATGAAAAGGATTTTACCAAGTGTATTTTTTTGTTTAATGGGTTCATCTGTATATGCAACCAGTATCCAACAATCCATGGATCATCTCATCAACCAAGTTGATCCCAAAATCAACATGGGTATTGAAGTCGTTGATCTAAATACTGGCAAAACCCTTTATCAACGCAATGCAAATCATACTTTTATACCTGCTAGTAATATGAAATTATTTTCTGATGCTGCAGCCCTATTAATTTTAGGACCTGATTATCGTTTTCAAAGTCAACTCAGTACGGATGCCTCCTCACTTAACAAAGGCGTTTTAAATGGTTCACTGTATTTGCATTTATCCGGCGACCCATCATTTACTCAAGAACATCTAGATGGTTTATTAGCCAAAATGAGTACGTGGGGAATTAATCAGATTAAAGGCAACGTAGTGATCGTGAGTAACCACAGCAGCGTTGACGCTTATGCACCAGGGATAGCGGCTAAAGATTTAACATATAGCTATGGTGCGCCTATTGCACCCGTCATGATTGATGAAAATCGTTTAACAGTAACGGTAAACCCATCGTTTCGTGTGGGTGAACCCGCATTAGTCGAATTAAATGAACCCGGTTCTAGCTTGATTTTAGACAATCAAGTAAAAACTGCTGCAAAAACCGTTGGTTGTGGAATCAGTTACCTCATGGAAGGCGGAAACCATTTAACCGTAAAAGGTTGCGTTCATCCAGGGCAATGGGCAGTACAACAACGCATAGCCATTCGTAATCCATTAAGTTACGCACAAGCGTTAGTCAAACAGCGCCTCAACCATGTCAATATTAAACTGGATGGACAGGTCGTTTTAGGCAGCGCACCTTCATCTTCATTATTACTAGCCACTCATGCATCAAAACCAATTAACCAACTGATGGCGGACACATTAAAACCATCTGATAACTTATATGCAGACAGCTTGTATTTACATGCAGCGACCAAACTACAAGGCACCCCTCTCAATTGGTCCCAAGCACAACCTGTCATTAAAAACTTTCTACAACAACAAACCGGCATTAACTTGCAAAATGCCGTATTAACCGATGGTTCAGGCTTATCTCGGCATGATTTACTCACACCCGAACAAACAGTGAGTTTATTACGTTTTTTACATAACCGTTTTCCTCTTTCTTATGAATACATCGCAGCACTTCCTGTTGCAGGACGTGATGGTACATTGCAAAAACGTTTTAGAAAGGTCACGCAACAAGGCTTGTTGCGTGCTAAAACAGGGACAATGACCGGCATTATGAGCTTATCGGGGTATTTATATACAGCAAATGCTCATACATTGGCATTTGCTATCTATATCAATACAACACCAGGCACCAATCCTAATGTATCTGGGCGATATCGTTCTTTGGTTGAAACATTGTGTGATTTTCTTCTTGCTCAAAAACCAGAAGATACGCCATTACACAAAGTCACCAATGCTCATGCTCGTGTGGCATTTCAACAGCGTCCCAATCAAGCAGACAGGCTGCATGCCCAACAAGCCAAATGGCGTCGAATTGAAACAGCGGTAAAACATGCATTAATTGATCAACCAGTTACTGTATTATTCAGGCAAAATCAATTGGTATTGGTTGATCATGGTTCTGATGTGAATAAAGTTTGGAATATATTACAAACCTTAAGCAAAAAATATACCTTTGCTGTAGCATTACATGGAACAACATCTCCCACTAGCAGTCCACATTTATTATGGGTAAATACCGCAGGCAGTTCTTTAAGAACATGGACGGTATTAGAGTCGATTGGATAACTCATTGCACAAGCATCTCTATATGTTGACCGCTCATATTATCTCCCACAGGAGAAACGCATGCATGGCTCAATATAGCAATCACAAGCCTATTTTCCGCGCTTTATACGCGGAACGTAGGTAAAAAATATTCGTTAGTATTCAAACATTACATGCGCTTACTCTGGTATCAAACCCAACAAATCCATTATTAAAGCAAAGTGAGCTATAATAAAAAATGCTATGGGCAATATACTATCGGCGGTCTTGCAATGAGAATCGAACATAACATACTAATTAAGGTGGAGCCACGTGACGTTATCAACGGCGTATTTACAGTTCCAGATGGCATTATCTCCATCGGTAATGGCGCATTTGAGTACTGCGACAGCTTAACCAACATCACCCTTCCAGAAAGCCTAACCTCCATTGGTGAGAACGCATTTTTGGGCTGCAGCAGCTTAACCAACATCATCCTTCCAGAAAGCCTAACCTCCATTGGTAATTTCGCATTTGCGGACTGC
>CAZNVR010000109.1:0-6911 GCA_964576655.1 uncultured Legionella sp.
CCGTTATCGCGGGTAACCCCTTCCTGATTTACCCGCGAGCCAGTTTGCGGTCATCGAAAAGTCAGGAAAATGTGCTCCATTCCATGTCTTACCCGGCAAATAAAAAAACAACTCTTGGAGTTAAAAGTGTTCAGTAAAATTTATAAAAACGCAGCGAATTTCTTTCGCATTCAAAAAAAATCAATCAAACAATGTAAATGTGATCAATATGATAACTTTGATGAGGTCGCTGAAAAGGTTGCGCTTAGAAATTTGAGTATGATGGGTGCCATAATTGGTTTTTTTGTCTGGCTCCACGCCAATGATGATTTGGCTCGAGAACAGGCCATAATAAATAAAACACAATTTAAAACGTTTCCTATTAATAACCAGTTTTTTAAAACGAAAAGAGCTAAAGATTTAGTGGATATCACTAATGCAAGTTTTGCTATAGCAGTTGGAGCTTCAATAGGTCCAGCCTCTGGATTAGTATTCAAATATAAAAAACCATTTGCAGTTACAACAGCAGTTTTGGCAGTGGGCGCCGTTGCCAACATTATCACCAATGAAATAACAGCCAGTGACGAAGGTCCCATTCAAAAATACAAGCGATAATTCAAGTGATTAAAACAGTAGACATTTATCATGCTATTTAACCCATCCACCTTACGCACGGTACATTAACAAGGCATGTTTTTTTAACTTCTGCATCGCGGTCTGATTTGCTTGCATAATAATGATGTTGAGAACCTGATTCGATGCAAAATTTAGCAGGAATATATGAAATAGGGAGTTTTTTGATTAAAAAAACGCTGAATAATTACAAGGATCTGATTTAAGAGGTTTTTTCTTATAAACGTATCGAAGTCAAGCTTGCATCTGGAATCTCTGCTTGGATGTTCATAATACAAACGAGGTAACACAATGAAGTTATTTGTCATTTATATTGGGGGAGCACATGAAAAATCACTTATCGAACTACATGATATGCGATTTTTAGTTGCTGAGACCATTTACGAAACCTACGATTATTTACGTCAAAGCTGGTGGGGCATTCCTGCTACCCTGCATCTTGATGCTTGGGGTGTGCTTGATTATGCTGATGGCCATGCGATTCAAGTTTCAACACAGCCACCTCCAAAACAAAATAAAAAGTTATATTTTGTAAACTTAGGTGGCTACGATAAACGACAATTTACCGAACTTCATAAAAATGTATTTATCATTGCTTCGGATGAAATTCAGGCTAAACAAAAGGCTATGCAACAGGTTAATGAATGGGAATCCCCTCATCGAGATTATCTACATCAAGTGGATTCCATTCTTGATCTGAATGCAATGTTAGCAGCAGAAAAGTATTACCTATACTTAAAAGAAGATAGCCCTGCAAAATTATTTGAATTTACATGTCAATATACACCAATTGGAAAAGTAAGCGTTTAATATGCTTCAAAGCCACAAATTAAGTTACGTTTATTAATTCTCGCGGACAAGCCGCGAGGAGATAGGATTTAATAAAAATTATACTTTTCGACATCCATCTGACGGGTCATTTTTAGGTACTTCATTTTGAGCGGCTTCCGTCGGAGTTGCCCAAATTGGATACGCTCGCCATTGGCAAACCATTTGCTTTGCCAATAGCCCTTTCTAATAAAATTATGCCACAGTCAATTAACTTTTTAATTGAGGCAACATCCGTAAAGAAACTTATTTAAGCTGATCTAACTAGATCCTGCGGGCGAGCCGCAGGACGTCGAGATTTAAGCAACATCATTTTTATGATATCCTGCAGCTAGGCTCTCCATCGTCAGCTGCAGCTGCCATACATAAATATGGACCAACATCTTGCGCCTCGTATGTTGGTTGAAGATTATTACTGTCAAGCCAGTCAGGAAACATTTCAAGTAATTTTTTATAATTTGATTCTGAATAAACAAACGCATCATGCTCACCGGGATTTAGTTGCTTCAAGTTTCTGAGGCGTTCTAATTCATGGCCGATGTATTTTCCATATCCTCGTTGTGCTCCGCTCTCAAAAATAATGGATTCCAGAGCTAACAACGGTGTCCTAAGTGACGTTTGGTATTCAGTCAAAACCTTTTTTATTGGTTCATGTTTTTCTGCATTTTTTGCCAATGCATTATCTATAGCGGGGAGATCGAAATTAAAATAGACATAAGAATCATATGAGGCTGTTTTCTGGCTGATGGTGATTATTTCAATCCCATTGAGTGAAATTATGCTATGACTACGATCAAAAGCCGGCGTTCTTTTTTTATAATCCATACGGGGATTTTCTGGCATTTCAAGCCAATAATATTTCCCTCTCTGATTAATATTTGATATAGAAAATCCAAGTTTGGCCAACAAACAAGTTTCTTCAAAATTAGGAGCGTTTTCTCCGAATGGTATTTTCATTTTATCTCGTTATTATGATTAAGGATCACAGTGTAAGGTATTTTTATTTTGAAGATTAGAGTAAAAAGTACAGTTGTTAAAACCTACTAAATGTGCTAGGTTTTTTTTCTTGGTGAGCTGTATTTGTTTTAATTAAGCAATTGCGATATCCATTTCTGGTTTATTTTTGATTAGGTGAGTGGGGTCACGAGTTTGCATTATATTTTCCAACACAACTACTAATATAGGTAATTACTTTTTATTTTTCTTATTTATATTATTAATGGTAGAAGCCATTGTATTAGCAGATAAATGCGTACTGGTCATATCAATCATGTCTTTTATATCTGTTTTTAATTGAGCGTCGTTTAACTTGTTAAATAAATCCGCACTATTCTCACATGCTAATTTGTTTTTTATATTTGTCAGATAGGATTCTACTGTACGTGAGGAAATGTTCATTTTTTTAGCGATGTCTTTATAAGGGTGTCCGTCTAACAATAAATAGATACACTCAATTTCTCTTTTGGTTAGCCCCATTTCAAATGCAGGTAAAGCGGAGCGTTTTTCTATATAGTTTGAAATTCCAAAAACACCGGCCAATGTATTGTCCGTGTGATAAATCGGCATTTTTATGGTTATAAAATCAATCCATGTTGAATGAGCAAGATGCACGCGATTGTAAAATAAATGTGCTTTTTCTGTGTCGCTCACTAATTTATTTTCAGTTTCAATATGTTCAATGGCTTGTTCATTTCCATAAAAAAACTCCCGAATCGTCATTCCTTCGGGATCTTTTGAGAATGTTTCTTTAAAAAAACGACGAGCGGTTAGATTCATGCATATAATAATGTTATCCAAATCGGTGGCGTAGATATGCGTGTCGCCTTCAACAGCACTTAAGATATCAAAATCAATTAAGTAACGATTTTTTGTATTCATAAATAATATTGAAGATTAATTAGGGTGCCCGTTAATAACGATAGCAATATATAGTCTTTATATGCAATCTAAATATAGTTAACTTTTACAATTTGTTTAAGTACTACTAATTTAAAAACACTACTAGATGACAATACGAATATATTGATAAATAAGCGGTTATAATTTTTTTATAAAAGTACGTATTTTATACGGTGTTTCGATTTTTTATTCTCTTATATAATCTACTAACTATTTAATCATAGCGGCTACATGTAAAAATCCAAAATGATGGGTCAAAGACACCGAACCTGATTCAATCATACGGCTCATTATTTTTTAATACTTACATAGGGAAGCAGGGAGCTTACAATGAAAGTGGTTTGGCAAAACTTGAGAGGATAGCTGCTAAAAATCAAGGAAGACAAATTATAGCCAGATTGTGCTTTTGGGTGGTCATTTAACTGTCGAATTAAAAATAAGTAACTGGAGATATGATATGACAAAAAATGTAAGAATGGGTGATAAAGCTCCGGAGTATCATTACTTGGCTCCAGATCAGTCGGAAATAACATTATTAACCAGAAATACTGATGCTGATGGTGGAGATATGGCTTATTGTTCTCTGCCGTTTGGTAAAACGTCCGTTGCGGTTTGTCATAAAACCATCCATGAACTCTGGTATTTTACTGCAGGAATTGGCGAGTATTGGATAAAAACTGACGATAAAGAAGAGATTTATTCGGTTCAGAAAGGATCCGTTGTTTCGCTTCCCAAGGGGACGAGTTTTCAATTTCGTAATACAAGTTCTGACGAAGCCCTTGAAGTGGTGATTGTAACCATGCCACCGTGGCCTGGAGAGGGCGAAGTGATAAAAGTAAAGGGGAAATGGACCGACTCAATGCATTTTGATGAACAGGCAGATGAATCGAATGAGCTCACTAACTTGTCATCCAACGCGTCTTCCGCGGCAATTCTTGGTTTCTTTTCCGAGTCAGCCAAGACAGATGTTTTTGTACCAAGATTAGTACAGAAACCAGAAACGTATAACTATTTGGCCCCTGATATGTCAGAGATCAGACTCTTGACTCGGAGTACAGATGCTAGTGGCGGAGACATGGCGCATTGTACTTTGCCTGCAGGCCAAACCTCCACCGCTGTAAAACATAAATCTATTCATGAGCTTTGGTATATTACATCCGGAGAAGGCGAGATTTGGCTAAAAGACGGAGAGACTGAAACAATTCATACATTAAGAAAAGGCTCATATGTTTCTATCCCTTTGGGTGCATCTTTTCAATTTCGCACTACAGGTTCAGAGTCTCTGGAAATAGTCATTACCACTATGCCCCCTTGGCCAGGAGCAGATGAAGCCATCATTGTAAATGGACGATGGCCTACACTGATGACTTCAAATGAATCAGATACAAGAAATAATTGTCCCTAATAAAATAAAAGGTGCGGTTAACGTGCTAACAGACCCTAGTGAACATGTTATGCCGCGAGAATTTATCATATTAGGTAATAGCTAAAAATGTCTATATCACCAACTAAAAAATACGTAGAAAGCTTTGTTGTAGAAGGATTTAGCGTAAGAACTCAAAATAGAGATGAGTTTAATCAGGCAACAGCGAAATTGCCGAGTCTTTGGCAACAGTTGTACACCAGCGATTTAACTACAAATGCTAACATCTTTGGTGTTTATTCAAACTATGATTCTGATGCAAGCGGCCCTTACACAGTTACTGTGGGTATTGAATCCGCTCATCCATCAGTGCAATTGAGTTCTGTGACTATCCAAAAGGGTAATTATCTTGTTTTTCAAGGAACAGGACCGATGCCTGCTACATTGATTGAAACGTGGAAACAGGTCTGGGCATTTTTTGAAACAAACATAGAATATCTACGTAACTTTGTTAGCGATTTTGAAGCATATAGTGGTTCTGATGAAGTGATGATTTATATTGGATTAAAATAACCCTATCAGACCAATCATGTTTTATCCTCACCTCAAATTGTGCGAGTCAAATCTGCTGTACAGCTTCATCAGACAGCAATCTTGTTGTCGGTCATGCAATTCGCCATTAGGTGGATGTGTTAATTTTTGTTCTATAATTGTCATTATCGACAGAATTTTATGAGGGATTAAATTATGAAAAAATCAGACAACAAATATTTGACCTCAAATGAGCTTGATGAAAAAATGAGGGCACCTATGCCTAATGTCCTTGAAGTTCAGAAATTGCAAGACGCATTTCGAAACTACATTATGATAGCCTCCGCAGGTGTTGATACTGAAGATAAAACTCAACGACTTTATGAAGCATGGAGACAAGTTTTGGAGGAAAAAAGTGCACTGCCTTTCGATCTCCAAAGACAGTTTGAAAAAAGTCCACCGCAACTTAAAAACGCATTTGATATTGGATGGTCAGGACACATAACACCTGACGAAATGATTAAATTGATTCCCGTTGCAAAACTAGAAATTCAAGCTCTTAAAATGCTGGAAAATGTATTGGTTGAAAATCAAGGCCAATTATCGGAATCGGAAAATATAAATACGGACATACATGCTTATAATTTTAAGAAATAAGAGTTTTAGCACATGATAACCAACATCTATGCCTAATTTAAGATTCAGTTACTCTTGCCTGAATGATGATTTATGCCGCTCATAATCCATCTGGAAAAAATCGCATAAATCATCATGAACATTTTAGTATACAGTGATTAGCCTCTATGTGATCGTTCAGATTGTTACTGCCTTGATTTTGTCCATCAGTGGTGATAATTAAATCAACAAATACAATCGTTACATACTTGACATATATTGTCATCCAAACTACGTATTTTATACGGTGTTTCTCTGCTTTTTCTTGTCATACAATTGATCCTTGCGTCGCGAAGGAGTAAAAAATAAAAATTATATTCGACACCAAACGGTTATTGCTTAGGCTATTTAATATGGAAGATGTTAAGCGTTTTTCTGAGATTTGTGCAAATCCCAATGTCATGCGTTACATTGGTGATGGTAAGCCTATGGATATCGAAACAGTCAAAGCACGAATAGAACATTGGATTGCATTTTATGAAACTCAAAACTATGGCTTAATGGCTTTAACGACCAAAGAGGATAATCAACTAATTGGATTTTGTGGCTTGATTCATCAGATCGTGGACGGGGTCGAGCAGATTGAGCTTGGATACCGTCTAGATGAAAAGTTTTGGGGAAAAGGGATTGCAACAGAGGCCGCTATTGCAGTCAAAGAATATGCGTTTAATCAATTAAATATTTCCATGTTGATATCAATCATTCATCATAAAAATATAGATTCTAAACGAGTTGCTGAGAAAGTTGGGATGAAATTGATGAGTAAAACTACTTTTAAAACTGTTAAGGTTGATATTTATTGTATACATAATCCACGGTCTTAAATGTGAATTGATGATAATCAATAGCAATTGAAATCATCCGCATAAAGAACAGTGCTAAAACCAAATATCAAATTACTTTTTCCTATGTGATTAGAAAGCGGAGATAAGGTGCCACAATTTAAATTAATCCAATTGCCACCCGCTGTGAATGTACAACGGCTTGTCGAAAAAATGCATTT
>CAZNVR010000110.1:0-6860 GCA_964576655.1 uncultured Legionella sp.
CGGACAAGCCGAGGCACGTAGGCGGCAGGGTCCATATATGTCAACACGCCCTAGTTAGTCATGGCGATTGTCCATAAAAAAACAATGGTTTTATATAAACTATCAGTGCATACTAATTTACGTTTAAATAACACATATATCGTCTAACTATATAGTTTAGATCTAACTGCACAGAGAGGGATGCGATTACTCCATTAGTTAAATGGTTTATTGCCAATTTGGGTCTGGATACGTGGAAAAACCCAATTAAAGGAGGATTGAGTTTGTATTGTGTAAAAACTTTAAAAGCAGGAGCACTCATTGTTTTATACTTGTTGAATCACGCTGTTTTTTCAATGAGTCAGCCTAGTGAACGCCAACTTTCTGTAAAACAAGATGCTTCACTTGCGCATTTTATCAAAGATGTCTTTCTTCAAAACCCTGGAATTCAAGCCGCGGAGTCTAATCTTTACGCGCAACGCGCGCGCGAGGTGGCGTCAGGTAAGCCCCTTTATAATCCAAATTTGGTTGCTCAAGCACAATATGCAATTGAAGATCAGGTATTTATTGGGTTTAGTCAAGAAATAGATTGGAGCAATAAGCGTCATGCAAGGCATAAAGTGGGTATAGCCAATATGTTTGTTGCAAAAGCTCAGTTACGTCTACAAAAATTAAAGTTAGCCACCGAAGTCATTGATGCGCTTTCGGCTTACGCAATACAAACTAAATTGGTTGTATTGGAAAAACAACGAGTACATTTACTAAGGAATTTTGCAAGACTCACTCAGAATCGGTTTAAAAAAGGGGATATTCCGCGAGTAGATGTTGATCTTGCCTTATTGGCCCTTTCACAATCCATTACTCAATTGGCAACCGCAGAAATTCGTAAAAGCATGACATTGCAAACACTCCGTGCAAAAACAGGGTTATCTTTAAAAAAATGGCCCACTCTTTCGGCGAAACTATCCCCTTTGGTCACGGATGAAAAAAAAATGAATCAATTGGCTTACCATTATCCTTTAATTATGGTTTTGCGAGACACACTTAGGAGTGCTCAAGCCAAAAGTAAAGTGGCAGAGCGTCAACGAAATCCCGATCCAACCGTTGGTCTTCAAGGCGGTACATCAAAAGAAAAAGATAACAAACAGCTTCTTATTAATTTGACGCTAAATGTTCCGATGTATGTTCGCAATAATTATGAGGCTGAGTCTCAGGCTGCTAAATTTGATGCGATGCGTGCGAATGAAGAGTATGTTCAAGCCTTGTATCAAATCAGGGCGAATATCAAAACATCTGCTGAGCGTTATCAGATGCTTTATGAGGACATGCAGAGTTGGTACCATGTATCGAATCAACCGTTAACAAAAGGTATGGTGTTAATCGAGCGTCTATGGAGTGTGGGAGAAATAACAACAATGGATTATATTTTGCAACTAAAAACCCGTGTTGATAGCCAAATAGCCGGAGTTGAGTTAGAAGGTCAGGAATGGCATGCATGGATTGAATGGCTTCATTTTTCAGGACAGCTTTTACCTTGGCTTGCGAGGGTAGCATGATACGAAAGACACTTTTTTTAGTCAGCGCTTTAATTTTTTTTCAACCCATTGTTTTTGCAACCACGTCTTCATCACATTTTATAACATTAAGTGCAGATTCGATTAAAGCGGCAGGCGTAAGCGTTACAGAAATTATGCCGCATACGATCGAAAAACTCGTAAATGCCCCGGGCGAAGTGGTGTCAAATGCAAATGCATCTACCAAAGTAACGATTCGCGTGCCAGCCGAAGTACTTAAACGGTATGTGAATGAAGGGGATATGGTTCAAAAAAATGCATTATTGGCTTCTCTTTCAAGCGTTGAGATTGCCAAAATTCAAGCAACCCTTATTTTAGCGAATAAAGAATTAAAGCGTGTGGAGTCGCTCGGACGAGATGCTGTTTCTGCAAAACGGTTTACTGAAGCGGAGGTTAGTTTTAGCCAAGCCAATTCGATTGCGCTTTCTTATGGGATGACAAAGACGGATATTCAGGCTCTTTTAAATGAGCAGACGATAGATCATACACAGGGTGAGTTTAAATTATATGCTGCACAAAGTGGCATTATTTCGGGACTAAATTTTATTGACGGTGAGCTCATCTCTCCGGGGCAAATTCTTCTACAGATTATCAATGAACAGATGGTTTGGATAGATGCCAAATTACCTCCTAATCTTGCTCATTCAGTGAACGTGGGTGATATAGGTTGGATTTCATCGGGTGCAAATAAGCGCTTGAAAGGACGAGTCATTCAACTCCATCCTAAATTAGATCCAATTACAAGAACGCGTGTTATTCGATTACAAGTGCAAAATCCTGAACATTCATTACATCCTGGGCAATTTGTTCAGGTTGAGCTTGTATTGGATACGATAAAACAGGCAATTGCTCTTCCTTTGGAAGCTGTTATTAAAACATCTGAAGGACATTGGGTCGTGTATGTTGAGAGATCACCCATGTATTTTGAACAAGTTGAAGTCAATGCCGTAAAAAACATCGGCGATAACATGTTGGTGGAAGGTTTGGAGCCGAAATTGCGCGTCGTCACGAAAGGCGCTTTTTTTGTTTATTCAGAACTGAATAAACAAAAATTTGAACCACAATCGTAGTGGAGAACGTATGCTCAATACAATAATTAAACTTGCAATCCGTAATCGAGGGCTCGTTGCACTAACGCTTCTTGCAGCTGTTATTGCAAGTTTTTTTATTCTACCGTCGTTGAATCTGGATGCTTTTCCCGATGTAACCAATGTTCAGGTGGTCGTTAATACAGAATCCAGGGGGCTTGCTGCATCAGAAGTTGAGCAGTTGATTACTTATCCTATTGAGGCTGTAATGTATGCACTTCCTGATGTGCAAGAAGTACGTTCGATATCGAAAGTGGGGTTATCGGTTGTGACCATTGTGTTCAAAGATAATGTTGATATTTACTTCGCACGTCAGCAAGTGTTTGAGCGCCTACAGTATGCAAAAACTAAAATTCCTCCCGGCGTTGGAACGCCTGAGATTGGACCCAATACATCAAGCTTGGGGCAAATCTTTCAATATGTTTTAACAACAAATAATCCACAAAAATATGACAATATGGCACTTCGAAGCTTTAATGATTGGGTGGTGAAGTTATTACTGGCTCCTGTTGATGGCGTTACCCACATTCTTTCTTTTGGTGGGCATGTGCGACAATTTCAAGTGAATATTGATCCTGCAAAATTACTCGCCTATCACCTAACGCTTGATCATATTATTAAAAGCATTGAGGAAAATAATAAGAATGCTGGAGGCTGGTACTTGAACAAAGGTAAAGAGCAACTTGTTATTCGTGGTTCTGGCTGGGTTAGAAGTGAGGCAAAAGGTTTAGAAGATATTGCAAACATTGCGCTTAAAGATAAAGATGGTGTCGTTGTCCGAGTGAATGATGTTGCACAGGTCTCCTATGGCAGTGAAATACGTCAGGGGGCTGTTACAATGACAACGCGTGATGCAAAGGGGAATGTGGTACCGTTAAATGAAGTTGTAGCGGGTATTGTGTTAAAGCGCATTGGCGCAAATACCAAAAAGACGATTGATGGCATCTATAAAGTACTTCCTCTCATTCAAAAAACATTGCCAAAAGGCGTTTTCCTTACTCCTGTTTACGAGCAGTCGCATTTAATCAGTGAGGCAGTTAAAACCGTATTAAAAGCATTAATAGAGGCGTTTGTTCTCATTTCAGTCATACTTTTTTTATTTTTAATGAATCTGCGTGCTACATTTCTGGTTCTTATTTCTATTCCGTTTTCGATCTATCTGGCATTAATGGTGATGGCTTGTTGGGGATTGTCTGCAAATCAAATGTCCTTGGGAGGGCTTACCATTGCAATTGGTATGATGGTCGATGGTTCTGTTGTCATGATGGAGAATATCTTTCGATGTTTATCGCAACAAAAAGAAGCAATCACCAAGCTTTCACGTACAGTTCAAATCCAAACTATTCAAAAGACCATTCAAACAGCGGTAGCTGATGTTGCTCGCCCTGTTTTTTTTGCTGTTCTCATCATTATTGTAGTTTTTTTACCGATTTTTAGTTTACAAAGCATTGAAGGAAAATTATTTCATCCCTTGGCTATTAGCATTATTCTTGGCATGCTTGCGTCACTTTGTGTGGCACTTGTTGTGATCCCAGCTCTTGCAACTTACTGCTTCCAGAAGCCTTTCGTTGAGCGAAAAAATTATATTATGCCCTACATCGTGCGTGTATATCGTTCACTATTAGAGAAGGCACTGATACATCGTCGTTTTGTTGTCATTAGTGCAGTATTACTACTTCTTTCTTCATTACTGCTTATCCCTTTTTTGGGGACTGAGTTTGTTCCTGAGTTGGAAGAGGGGACTTTGAATATTCGCGTTACATTAGCGCCTTCTGTTAATCTCACTACAGCTATCGATATGTCTAAAAAATTGGAATTAAAGTTAGCTTCTTTTCCTGAGGTGATTTATGCCTCTGGTCGTATTGGACGGCCCGAGCTTGGTTTTGATGCTGATCCTGTTTCAAATATTGAAATTTATGTTGGGCTAAAGCCTGTACATTTATGGACATCCGCAAAAAATAGAACACAATTGCAAATTTTAATGAAAGAAAAAATGTCGATTTATCCAGGGTTATTATTTACGTTTTCGCAACCTATAGCCACACGAATTGATGATCTTGTTTCTGGTGTTCGAGCGCAATTAGCAATTAAACTCTTTGGGCCGGATTTAGCTGTACTCGCAGAAAAAGGCAAAGAAATTGAACAGCTCATGCGACACGTTTCTGGTACTAGAGATGTTGCAATCGAGCAAATCGTAGGGGAAACGCAACTATTGATTACGCCTGATAGAGAGGCTTTAATGCGTTATGGTATAAGTGTTGGGCAAGTCATGTCATCTATTGCAGATGGCATTGGTGGAAAGAAGGCAGGACAAGTGATCAATGGGAATGAGCGCTATGATATTTATGTTCGGTTGGCAAAACAGTACCGCAATAGTATTGAGGAGATTGAAAATTTAACCTTATTATCTCCTCATGGTGCTTGGGTTCAACTAAAAAACGTAGCGAGTGTTGAAGTCGTCTCAGCACCACCTCAAATTCGTCGAGATAATGTACAACGGCGCGTTGTTATTCAGGCCAATATTGAAGATCGTGATTTAGGGAGTGTCGTGGCTGAAATTAGGCAACGAATTGAACAAAAAATAAAATTGCCGCATGGATACAACGTTGTTTATGGAGGAGTGTTTGAAAACCAGCAACGTGCGCAAACAAGGCTGATGATCGTTGTTCCAATTTCATTGATTCTAATTTTTTTATTGTTGTACGTTGCTTTCGAGTCGTTTTCGAGAGCACTACTTGTGATGCTGAATGTTCCATTCGCTTTAATTGGCGGTATTTTTGCTTTATTCTTGTCTGGACAATACATATCCGTTCCAAGCTCAGTAGGATTTATCGCCTTATTTGGCATCGCTGTGTTGAACGGTGTCGTGCTTATCAATGCTATCAATCAAAATCAAGAGCAGAACATGCCAACACGTGAGGCGGTCATGAAAGGGGCGTTATCCAGAGTACGTCCTGTATTGATGACTGCGTTCATTACCGCTTTAGGGCTTATTCCACTCCTTCTTTCAAGAGGAATTGGCGCTGAAATTCAACGCCCACTCGCAACGGTTGTTTTTGGCGGACTTATTTCGTCAACAGCACTGACCTTAATATTATTGCCTGTTTTGTATGATTTTTTTTGGAAAAGCAAGAGGGCGTCTGACTCAAGAGAAGTTACTTAGACGCAGCTTCGTAATAACAGGCTGCGGTTTGCGCCGTATTTATTGCTCATCATGAACTAGTTAAGTGTTTTGATTTTATGAGTCATGAACTATGTCGACTTGTCGCCATGGAATGTAAAGATAATCAAAATAAAGCTGTTGCGTGGTTGAGAGCATCTCCTGGATTAGCATCACGAGTTATTGCAACAAAGATGTTAATACAAGATGCCGCAGGTCGTAGTTTTAAAAAACCCATCTAAGCCTATGGATATGCGTATTGGGAACGAGATGTCCAGATGTGTTTTATGCTATAAAATTATATGTGTGAGAACGTTAACATTATGAAATATTAAGTGGAGCACCGTCTAACAATTATCAGGGCTTTATTATATAATTTGTTTGTTATTTATAATCTTGTGTTTTATATGGCTGATTTGTGTAATTTAATATCATTAATTGGCGTAAAAATTTATATGAACAACCTACCAAAAACATCTAGTACACAAAGTTACTGGTCGTGGTTTTTAAAAGTCATTTCATCGCCAACTTTTTTATGGCAATGGGTATGGTCTTGGTTTGACACCACACCGACCGCGGCTAAGCCAAAGCCTACAGTAGTTATACTTTCTGATAAAATAATGCATGAGCTATTACAGAATCCAAACGATGTATTAGGCTATGTTCTTAGTTTTTTACATCCTCAAGAGCTACATGCTTTGGTGAGTACTCAAAAGGTTGGTTTATTTAAATCGATTGCCAATGACGTTGGTGTTATAAATCAAATGAGCCATGCATTATGTAGACTTGTAGCAATGGAAGGTGAGAATAACCAAAATAAAGCAGCCTTGTTGTTAAAGTCATCTCCTGGATTAGCATCAAGAATTATTGGCACCAAGATATTAATGCAAGATGCTGCCGGCCGTCGTTTTAAAACACCAATGTCAGCCTATGGGTATGTTTTTTTGGTAAAAGACTCTCCTATGTGTTTTATGCTGCAAGGTTTTATGTGTGATGAGACTAGATGAGCTGTTAACGAGGAATGTTGTCAAATAGAGACATTGGGTGTGTCATTTCTTT
>CAZNVR010000111.1:0-6818 GCA_964576655.1 uncultured Legionella sp.
TGAATGCTGGGGTATGGCTGTGTTTCATGTAAATTTGCGTGTGTACAAATCACATCACACGATGTTAATTCATCCAGTGTTGCAACGCTTGAAGCAGGCTTTAGTGGATCATAACAAATGACATTAAATCCAGCAGCGTTTAATCTGCTCGCAACACGACGCCCTACCTCCCCAAAACCAATCACACCGGCTTTTTTACCCGTAACATTAACAGAGGCTAAAACGGCAACCACGTAATCAGCGACAGCACGGGCATTAGCGCCTTTTGCATCAAAGAGTTGAATGTTTTTTTTTGCCAGATAGTCTGCGTCAATGTGATCTGTACCACTACTAGCTGTGGCAACCATTCGAAGAGAAGGGCTGTGTTTAAGAAGAGTACTATTGACAGATAGAGTGGAGCGACACAACAGCACGTCTTGCAAAGGCAATAAAACCGTGAGTTGTTCTAATGTTTGATACAGACTTAATGCAAAAGGCGCTGGGAAATAGTGAGGCAAGTCAGGCAAGCTAGCATCAGCCAGAATTTTAATGGATGCCATGATATTCACTTGTATAAAAAGGTATAGTATAGTGCATCTGATTGATTGTTAATATACTTTAGGATACATATGCCATGGTAGGTTTTGAGCGAGGTTTTAAATTAATCATGCGTCCGTGGTTTGTCGCATGTTATCTAAGTTTAGTCGTGTTGTCTTTTTTATATTTCGATAAACCAATTGCCTGGTTTTTTTATGGCATGGGTTTAAGAGAAGCGCTACCTGTTTTACATTATTTAACGCAGCTTGGAACAGGCGAATATTATATTGTAGCTCTGTTATTATTAGCAGTCTGTTTTCGTTACATTGTCCGTAATAAAACATTTGAAATGCGCAGTTGGTTTTTATGGCTGTGTGTTTTTTTCCCCTACTCAATCTGTGCTGTTTTAAAATTAATAGTTGGTCGAGCTCGGCCGCAGTTGTTGTTTGATAGTAATCTTTTTGGTTTTTATGGTTTACATTTCAATCATCCTTATTGGTCTTTTCCTTCAGGTCATACCACAACCATTACAGGTCTTGTTTGCGGCTTAACGGTACTTTTTCCAAAATATTGTTATGCTTTCATCATATCAGGGATATTACTCGTTTCCACACGTGTGATATTAACCAATCATTATTTAAGTGATGTGATGATGACTGCCTTTTTAACCCTGTTAGAAATAGGCGCATTATTCTATCTACTGCGTCGACAAACCTGGCTTGATTTAAAGGTCATTTGAGTTCAAATGAGTTTGTTCTAATTGTATGAATCATGGCTTGATCTATTATTGCGGATTTGGGATCATAGCCCTATTGTTAGCAATAGGTAGTTGATATGGTGAAGTTAAGTGATATTCCCGTTGTGGTTGAAAGTGGGAAAAAATATAAAACCACACAAGGATTTGTTGCCATAAAAGATGGCGTAAAGTCAGCGGATGTGGCTCATGAGCGCTTGCCTAAGCCTAAATGGCTTCGAATTACGAATCATACCTCTCCTAAATATACCTACGTCAAAGATCAAGTTAAAGAGCACCGGCTTTCAACGGTGTGTGAAGAAGCAAAATGCCCCAACATGTCTGAATGTTGGTCTCATGGTACTGCAACGATTATGTTGATGGGGGCTGTTTGCACTCGTGCTTGCCGTTTTTGTGCCGTTGACACAGGCAATCCTCAGGGCTGGTTAGATCATCAGGAACCAGAAAATACCGCAAGAACTGTGGCGTTAATGAATTTGGATTATGTGGTGCTGACGTCAGTGAATCGGGATGATTTAATTGATGGAGGCGCTAAACATTATGCTGATTCAATTCGTGCAATTAAAAAGCTAACTCCTCATACAAAAGTTGAAGCATTAACACCTGATTTTCAGGGTGTTGAAAAGGATATTGCCGTTTTGTTGGATAGCGGGGTGGATGTATTTGCACAAAATGTGGAAACCGTTGAGCGTTTAACCCATCCTGTACGTGATAATCGTGCGGGATATTGGCAAACGTTGCGAGTTTTAGCTTATGCAAAACAGTACCGGCCTGATGTACTAACAAAAACAAGTTTGATGCTTGGGCTTGGGGAAACAGATGAAGAAATACTTCAAGCCATGGATGATATGCGAGCGCATCATGTGGATATTTTAACGCTTGGTCAATATTTACAGCCAACTAAAAATCATTTAGCTATTGAGCGTTATGTCGCGCCTGAAACATTTGAGATGTTACGTGAAGCAGGGTTAAAAAAAGGTTTCTTTGAAGTTGCTTCAGGCCCTTTAGTTCGTTCAAGTTATCGAGCGGATCGTATATTCAAGCGCGATAATTTAGGCCTGTAAATCCTCAGGCCTTTTTTGCTAAAATAATATCAATAACATGCGTGTCGTGGTAGGGGAATGTGAAGATCTTGCTAAACACGCGTTTCATTCGTTGTACCAAAAAATTTCTGGGAAGCATCAGTATCGATAAGCTATTTAAAAACCATGTGCCTTCAATGCCAAACATGGCCAATTCATCCACACTATTTAACGTAATTGGAATGCGAATACGTTTGTGTTCAACCACTTCAAATTGATGTTCTTTAAAGGTATTTAATAATTCTTCTTGGCTAGCTGCAACGGTGGTATTTTTTACAACAGCTTTATAATAATGCCCTACAATACAACTTAAAAGAGATTCTTTGGTCATAAACTCTGCTAAGTGGTGTTGAGCCACAGGGAATGAGTCGTAGGTTGTTGTAATGAGTGAAAAATATCCATTTGAACGTGTAAGAAGACTGGCTTGATGAAATAATGATTTAATAGGGACATAAGCATTAATAAAATGAGCGAGGACTAAATCTTGACTATGCAGTGGTAAATATTGACTTGCATCAATTGCACTGGCTTCAATGGTGGTGAGAGAAATGGTATCTTTGGCATACTTAAGCATTTCTCCTGATACATCAATCCCTGTAAATTCTGCTTCAGGCATAAAAAGGCTGAGTTTTTTTAAAAAAGCACCATCGCCCACACCAAAGTCTAACACTTTGTAATGGGGACGTAGGCCTAGGTTTGCGTTTGTAATTTGGGAAAGAGCACATGTGTGGCTGTCTGTAATTGATCCAAAGCAATCTGCTGTGGAGTAGTGACTAGCAAATGTGTCATACATGGCCTTTAAGGTCATGTAACATTCCTACTGTAATTTAACATCATAATAGTATATCGCCAATTGAATCTATTTTGCGAATTATATTTATACGCTTCGTGGATGAAGCCTTCAATACGCTGCATTAATTATGTTATTATCAATCATCGACATCATGTCTTGCTTCCTGCATTAATTGTCGCATTTCTTTTACAGCGGTTTTAAAACCACAAAACAATGCCCTTGCAACAATGGCATGACCAATGTTTAATTCATGTAGTTCTTTAATTCGAGCAATATGATGAACATTGTGATAATGCAAACCATGTCCTGCATTAACGATTAATCCTAGATTAGCGGCATATTTCGCAGCTTGTTTAATACGTTGTAATTCATACAAACGTGTTTTTTCTGTAATAGCATCTGCATAACAGCCCGTATGCAGCTCAATAACCGGTGCACCTAGGGCAACTACGGCATCTATTTGTTTAAAATCCGGATCTATAAATAAAGAGACTTCACTACCTATAGATTGTAACCGTTTGATTGCATTGTCTACGGTTTTATAATGCGTTATTACATCCAGGCCACCTTCAGTGGTCAATTCTTCACGTTTTTCAGGAACAAGGCATGCATGCTCGGGTGAAATCTCTTCTGCAAAATCAAGCATTGCATCGGTTACTGCTAATTCAAGATTCATGCGAGTTTGTAAAACCTCTTTTATTAATCGCACATCTCGTGCCTGAATGTGGCGAAGATCTTCACGCATATGTAACGTAATTCCATCAGCACCAGCCTCCTCAGCATCAATAGCCGCTTGTACTGGATCAGGATAACGTGTACCTCGTGCTTGGCGCAAGGTAGCGACATGATCAATATTAACGCCTAATAGTATATTTTTAGTCATTTTAAATCCTGTTGATGTAGCTAAACAGGCAATATAAAGTGACAAGGTGAAATCGTCAACAAACTAAATGGGCGTAGGCGGCAGTGATATACAGTTTTGTGTATTTATTTGTGAATTTATGCTAATATGAATTCATTGTGGGGTTTTTTTTATCTAATGGAGATGGTTATGACAAAGCAGTTTATTATGGATACATTAGGTATTCAGGAAAATGATCCGCGTGTTCCTTTGTTAGATGTGTTAAATCATGGTGAAATCCCATTTGATGAATCTCAGCTTTTAAAGATAATTGACCATAGTTCTGTAAACTCAGAATTTTTACAACCTTTAGTCGATCATTTGTCAGCGCATCCATCCGATAAGCGCAATGAGAGTATTGTAACATTCCTGTATTTTACTATACTTTTACAACGTAATGCTGCTGGAACCATGAGTCCTGATGTTTTGATGGCAAATCCACGTAATAAACTAGGCAGTATTGAGCAACAACTATTTGATTTTTTAACTATTCAATTAAATAATCAGGATCTTGATATGGTTCAAAAATGTTCACAAGTTGTGAATGGCCTAGTAAATTGTATCGGTATAGACGTTCCTCATGCTCTTTTTGTTCAGCTAATGAAAAATACAGTAAGTCACAGCACCAATTCTGCAGATGAAAGAGCATCAGACTTAGCATCATCAGAATTATTTATCATCGCAACGTTACTATATAAGGAGCTGGCTTTAACTGCCAACTCTAAGATAAGCTACAATGCAGATGTTGGGAATTTTCATCAAAGTTTAAAATCTCTGGATGCAGATGAACTGTATAAACCTCAAGTGTTAAACTTTTTAGAAGCATTGAAAGAGCGGGGTTCTGCTCATACTCAGCGAATGCGCACAGAAGTTAGTACAAACAAAGCGGAACAAGGAGAGGAGTCATTAAGTCATAATAGACGACTTCCGTAGTTTTATACGGTATAAATCGTTCACCTTCTCAAGGCGAACGGTTTATATTTACATTAATTGCCTTAACAAGGTATCAATCTCATGAATGCGCTCTTCATTGTTTGTACTATCAAGTAAAAATTTAAGTTTTGTAGGGCCATCTAGTTGATAACGTTTACTATGAACTTGTATGAGCGTAATTAATGCGCCAGCATTAATATTCGGTTGGGCACTGAATTCAATTTTTCCACTGTTTCCTGATGCATTAATTTTATTAATGCCAAGTTTGGTTGCCAAAAATTTTAATTCGGTTATTAAAAATAACTGTTTGACTGATTGAGGAAGCAGGCCAAACCTGTCGATCAATTCAACTTGTAAATCCCTTAGTTGTTGCGAGTTGCTAGCATTAGAAATACGTTTATACATAATTAAACGCATGTGTGTATCACCAATATAATCATCGGGGATTATTGCGCTCATGCGTAAGTCAATCTCTGGGCCTTGATTCATTGGAGCTGATAATTCGGGTGTTTTACCAGCTTTTAAATCATTAACGGCTTTATCTAACATTTCCATAAATAAATTAAAACCAATGGCATGCATATTACCACTTTGTCCTTCACCCAATAACTCACCTGCACCTCTTATTTCTAAATCATGTGTTGCTAATGTAAATCCAGCACCAAGATCTTCCAATGATACGACCGCTTGTAGTCGTTTGATGGAGTCTTTTGTGAGCAGTTTTTCATTTGGAGTAAGTAAATAGGCGTACGCTTGGTGGTGTGAGCGACCTACACGCCCTCGAAGTTGGTGCAATTGAGCGAGCCCAAACTTATCTGCTCTGTCTATAACAATGGTATTTGCGGTGGGGATATCAATACCTGTTTCAATAATAGTTGTACAAACCAAGACGTTAAATCGATGATGATAAAAGTCAGACATGATGCGTTCTAACTCTCGCTCTTTCATTTGCCCGTGAGCGCTACTAATTTTGGCCTCAGGAACTAATGTTTGTAAATCCTGACAAATACGATCAATGGTTTGTACATTATTGTGAAGAAAATAAACTTGTCCGCCGCGTAATATTTCTCTTAAAATTGCTTCACGTAACGTGGTGTCGTTGCGTTCTTGCCAAAAGGTCTTAATCGCCAGGCGTTTTGCAGGAGGTGTTGCAATTAATGAAATATCACGGATTCCTGCCATGGCCATGTTAAGTGTGCGTGGAATGGGGGTTGCTGTCATGCAAAGAATGTCCACATGTGTACGCAATGATTTGATGTGTTCTTTTTGTTTTACACCGAATCGATGTTCTTCATCAATAATTAATAAGCCCAGGTTTTTAAAATGAATGTCTTTTTGAAATAGCTTATGAGTACCAATCACAATATCAGTACGTCCATCTTGAAGCGTTTGAATCACGTGTTCTGATTCTTTTGTACTACGAAAGCGCGATAATAACTCAATATTAATAGGAAAATCGGCAAATCTATCACGGAAGGATTCAAAATGTTGCCCTGCTAAAAGAGTCGTTGGCACTAATACACACACTTGTTTGCCATTTTGTACAGCAATAAAAGCCGCTCGCATTGCAACTTCTGTTTTTCCAAAACCTACATCACCACAAATAAGCCTATCCATAGGCCGAGGCGATTTCATGTCTTGAATGATATTATTAATGGCATGCAATTGATCACTTGTTTCGGTAAATGCAAAACCACTTGCAAAACGTTGATAATCATTCGCGTCAAATTGATAGACATGACCGGGTTTGGCTTCACGTTTTGCATAAATATCTAATAATTCAATAACAACATCATGAATTTTTTCAGCAGCTTTTTTCTTTTCTTTTTGCCATTGATC
>CAZNVR010000112.1:0-6752 GCA_964576655.1 uncultured Legionella sp.
ATCGCGTTCTTTGGCTAATTGTAAAATTGTTTTAATAAAATTTTTACCATGAGCTGAAAATACCCAGCTGGTTCTAAAAATCAAATGTTCACAGCCGCTATTTAATATCGCTTCTTCACCTAAGCGCTTGGATGCTCCATATACACTTTGCGGATTCACGGCATCTGTTTCGGTGTAGGGCGTTTGTTTTAATCCATCAAAAACATAATCGGTTGAATAATGTACCAATAAGCATTGATGTTCTTTGGCGAACTCGGCTAAAACTGACAACAGGTGTGCATTCACTTGAAAAGCGGCGTCTGTATCGCTTTCTGCCTTATCAACAGCGGTATACGCAGCAGCATTGACAATAATGTCAGGTTGATGTTGGTTGAGCAATTGCTTTAAGCCGGATAAATCATCCAGATTATAATCCGCTCGTCCAATTGCAATAAGATGACCTAAAGGTAGAAGCGTGCGTTTGAGCTCAGTGCCAACCTGGCCATCTTTACCTAGCAGTAAAATCTTCATGCGTACTGTCTCAACACCCAGTTGCGATATTCGCCACTCGTGACATTTTCAACCCAGTCTTGATGGTTTAAAAACCATGAAACGGTTTGTTCAATGCCAGATTCAAACGTATGCTCTGGTTTCCAGCCTAAATCATTAGCTAGTTTAGTGGCATCAATGGCATAGCGTCTATCATGACCAGGCCTATCTGTAACATATGTAATTTGTGATGCATAACTTAAGCCATCAGCACGAGGTTTTTTATGATCTAAAATGGCGCAAATTTTTGTGATGACATCCAGATTGGGTTTTTCATTCCAGCCTCCAATGTTGTATTCATCGCCTGGTTGCCCTTTGTCTAAAATACATCGAATAGCACTGCAATGATCACTGACATGTAACCAATCACGAATTTGTTGGCCATCCCCATAAATTGGAATGGATTTACCTGTTAGTGCGTGATGAATACACAAGGGAATTAATTTCTCAGGAAAATGATAGGGCCCGTAATTGTTTGAGCAATGCGTGACTAATGTGGGTAAGCCATAGGTATGGTGATACGCGCGAACCAAATGATCAGAGGCTGCTTTACTGGCAGAATAGGGGCTATTGGGTTCATAACGATGTGACTCGGTAAACGCCGGTGCATTTTTTTCTAAAGACCCAAACACTTCATCGGTTGAAATGTGCACAAAACGAAACGCATTTTTATCTGCCAAATGAGTCCAGTAATGACGAGCTGCTTCTAATAAAGTGAAGGTGCCATTGATATTGGTTTGAATAAATTCATCAGGCCCGTGAATGGAGCGATCAACATGGCTTTCAGCAGCAAAATGCACTACAGCACGTATTTGGTGTTTAATTAATAAATCAGAGACTAAATCTCTGTCATTGATATCACCTTGAACGAAGATGTGTCGGTTATCTTTATCCAATGAGTTAAGGTTCATCAAATTGCCAGCATAAGTTAGCTTATCCAGGTTAACAACCACTTCATCATGACGCGCTAGCCAATCTAAAATAAAATTACTACCGATGAAACCTGCACCACCTGTGACCAAAATAGCCATATCTTATTTATCCATTCTTCGCCGAAGTATAGCGGCCATATTATAACTCATAAATGACGTAGGGTGGACAAAGGAACAACAGGAGGTGTTTTACCTGGTTCAACGCCCAATGGTAAACACGATGCTACGCGTCTTTGTCCACCACTACTCCTCGACGTACCACGGCTTGTCCGCGGTATCTATACGACCTACCTACTTAAAATCTATGTCTTATCTCTTTTTAAACAAAGCTGCAGCAATCAATCCAAAGTTTCCTGAGAAAGTTTGCCGCTAAATGCCAGTTTTCTTTAGTTGCACTAACCGAGGTACCACTCTTTGTTCTCTGGCAGCAATAATGTCTTTTTATATTTGCTGCCAGTTTTCATCTGTCAACACATGTTGAATAGATTGCAAGGCTTTAAAATTTAAATTGTTCCATGTTTTAAAACGACCTTTAAATAATTCCTTTAGTCGCTAAATGCGGGCTGATAAGCCAATACTTCCACCAATTTGGTTATTGCCATGTTGCCGATAATTAAGTAAATGCTTGGGGTTATAAAATACCTTGCCACTAGCACCTGTCACAATCATGGGAGCCTATATTAATCGCTTCATCTACTTCTAGCAATAGATTTAATACCCGATTATTGAATGCCATGGTGTTTTCGTCGGTAAATAAATGGAAAAAATTTACTTGTTATAATCAAAGAGAATAATACTGAAATCTCAGTATTATCATAGTTATTTTATTGATTGCATTTATTGAACAAGTTATTATAATGAAGTTGAGTTTGATATCATTTAATAATGAACAATATTAATTAGATGACAAGTAGTATAGGTGAAAAAGAATGTCCTCTTTAAACAAGATCAAAAATAAATTCGATAAAAATTCAGTACTGAAAGTTTTTTCTAAAAACTGTTATTTAAGAGATAAATTTAACCATGTATATGAAAAAAATCTTTTTGGTGGTGGTGATTCTCGTTCTGGAGAAGGTTCCAGTTTAGTTCAGACTCAGTTGATTCGAAAAGAAATTCCTATTTTATTGAAAAAATTTAATATTAATTCAATGTTAGATGCACCGTGTGGAGACTGGTATTGGATGAAGGAAATAGAGCTGCCTATAGAAAAATATATTGGTATTGATATTGTAGATGCTCTAATAAAGAAAAATCAAAACTCTTATGGAAACAATATTGTTAGTTTTTTGGCTCAAGACTTAACCGTTTCTCAGCTCCCTTATGCGGATTTAATTTTTTGTAGAGATTGTATAGTTCACTTATCATTCAATGATGCATTCAAGATGCTCAATAATTTTAAGAAAACGGGAGCAAAATATTTATTAACTACTACTTTTGTAGATCGAGAAAAAAATGAAGATTTAGGTGATGGATTCTGGCGTCCTTTAAATAAACAATTACCTCCCTTTAATTTTCCTCCACCGTTGATGATCATCAACGAAGGTTGTACTGAAAATGCTAATGCGTTTAGTGATAAAAGTTTAGGCCTATGGCTATTGGAAGATATAGATTTGTAATCAAATATTTTTATAGTAAACATCCCTATTTTTAACTGGAAAATCTGATAATCATCATATCTTTTTAAACAAAGCTGCCACAACCAATCCAAGGTTTCCTGAGAACGTCTGACGATAAATGCCTGTTTTCTTTAGTTGCACTAATCGAGGTATCACGCTTTGTTCTCTAGCTGTAATAATGTTTTTTAATAGCTGCCTGTTTTCATCCGTCAACACATGTTCAATTGATTGCAGGGCTTTAAAGTTTAAATTGTTCCATGTTTTAAAACGGCCTTTAAATAATTCTTTTAGTCGCCAAATGCGCGCTGATAAGCCAATATTACCACCAATTTGGTTATTGCCATGTTGCCGATAATCAAGCATGGGTGTGGGATCATAAAACACCTCACCACCTGCACCTGTAACAACCATGTAGGCCCACCAATCATGGGACACTATATTAATCGCTTCACCTGCTTCTCGCAATAGATTTAATGATGCATTATTGAGCACCATGGTATTTCCTCCGCCAATGCTTTGGATTAAGGCATTCGAAAAGCCAGGTTTTTTTATAAATAGGGGAGAAAGCCCAATCGGTTGCCCCGCTGCATTCACTAATTTGGTTCGCCCGCAATACAGTGCGGGGGTTGTTTGAGGAATAGTATTTAACCAGGACATGGCTTGTTGAAGTTTTTTGGGGTGCCAAATGTCATCTTGATCAGCAAATGCATAATAAGTTTGCTCAGAATGATTGAGTTGAGCGTGACAAATTAACGACAAAAAATTAGCACAAAACCCTTTACGTGGTCCTTGGAATAGACGTAACACGCTTGTTCCTAAACGTGTTTGATAGTCTTTTAAAATAGTTAACGTATCATCATTAGAACCATCATCAGAAACCCATATTTCCCAATGCGTATGCGTTTGATTACAAATTGAATCTAATTGCTCCGCTAAATAAGACTGGCCATTATACGTAGCCATTAAAATGATAACGTTTGGATTTAACATGCATATCTCCGATGCGATCGGTGTATAATTAGGCTTAAATATTAAGCGATGCAGTATATACTAAAATAAACGTGAGCGTGATTTTATATTCTAAAATAGGCAGAGCAAGATCATCAGTGGATCAACATTAACTTGCTGAGTGTGAAACTCCGTCTTTAGCGAAGCAAGCCTGTTCAAATTTTTAATTGTAAATCGCTCTGCTTCGCTATTGGATTTTATAGGTCTAAATTGTCTTTGCGAGGAGTTTTACGACGAAGCAATCAAGAGAACTCACAGAACTGATAAAAAACCATGAATACACGGTTAGGCAAAAGTCACTAGATTACTTCGCTAACACTCGTAAAGACGAAATGGGTTCTTTTTTAAAGCACACATGATTTTGCCCTGTTACCATATGATATAGACAATTTTTTTAATGACGCGTACTATTATCCATATATATATACGCATATGCCCTCAAATTAACAGGACTCTTTATGCATTTAATCCCTGTCATTTTATGTGGTGGCGTTGGCGCGCGTCTTTGGCCTGTGTCGCGTGAATCACATCCCAAGCCTTTTATCCGTTTGTCAGACGGGCAAAGTTTGTTGCAAAAAACATTTTTGCGTGTTGCTGCCTTATCGCATGTTGAAGAGATTTTGATCGCTACTAATCGTGATTTATTCTTCAAAACAGAAGATGAGTTTCGTGAAGTTAATCATGCGGATATTCCAACGTCTTATATTCTAGAGCCATTTGGTCGTAATACAGCAGCAGCCATTGCAGCGGCAGCACTGCAAATCGCAGATACCTATGGTGATGATGCCTTGATGTTGGTGGTGCCGGCTGATCATCTGATTTCCGATCAAAACGCGTTTGTATCCGCTGTGGATGTCGCTTTAGGTTTAGCAAAGCTTGCTAAACTAGTAACCTTTGGTATACAGCCTGAATGCCCGGAAACAGGATATGGGTATATTGAAGCCAGCGGGCATGATGTTGTTAGTTTTGTGGAAAAGCCCAGTCTTGAAAAAGCAAAAGAATATGTCGACTCGGGCCGTTTCTTGTGGAATTCAGGCATATTTTGTTTTACTGCAGGCACATTATTGCAGGAAATGGCGCTGTTATGTCCGGAAATCATGTTAACGACGAAAACATGCATTGAACAATCACGGCTTGCTACGGGTAAAGCGTTTCGCCAACTCGAATTGGATGCGCACAGTTTTAAATTAGTGCCTGATAATTCCATTGACTATGCAGTGATTGAAAAATCAAAACAAGTCGCGGTTGTGCCTTGTAGTATCGGCTGGAGTGATATTGGCTCTTGGACTGCTTTAGGGGATTTATCTGCTCCTAATGCTGAAGGCAATCGAGTTGAAGGCGATGCACTGCTATATGATGTATCCAATTGTTATATCCGCAGTCAAGGGCGTTTAGTGGGTGCTGTGGGTGTAGATAATTTATTGGTTGTTGATACGCCTGATGCGTTATTGATTGCCGATAAATCACGTGCGCAAGATGTAAAACGGATTTATGCTGAATTAAAAGCCCGAGGGCATGAAACCCATAAATTGCATCGCACCGTTCACAGACCCTGGGGTGCTTATACGATATTAGAAGAAGGGCCTCGATTTAAAATTAAACGCATTGAAGTGCGTCCTGGTGCCAGCCTTAGTTTGCAAATGCATCATCATCGTAGTGAGCATTGGATTGTGGTCAGTGGGATGGCAAAAGTTGTCAATGGCGATCAAGAGATGTTTGTTCGTACCAATGAATCAACATATATCCCGGCAGGTCATAAGCATCGTTTAGAAAATCCAGGGGTATGTGAATTGATTATGATTGAAGTGCAAAGTGGTGAATACATGGGTGAGGACGATATTGTTCGGTTTGATGATGTGTATGGACGGGTATAACACGATGTAAAATGCCTATGTTTTAATACGGACAGAAAATCACCAAGGATAGGCGATGACATTAGCATATGAACGTGCTCAACAAACACTATTGGCAACGCCAAAATTATGGTTAATCACAGGCGTTGCAGGATTCATTGGCTCAAATTTACTTGAGCAGTTGTTAAAACTAAATCAGCGTGTGATTGGTTTAGATAATTTTTCCACCGGTTTTAGAACGCATTTAGCTGACGTTCAGCAAATAGTTACACCGCTTCAATGGTCTAATTTTACTTTTATTGAAGGGGATATCTGCCACTTAAAAACCTGTCAGTTGGTTTGCGAAGGTGTAGATTATGTTTTACATCACGCAGCGCTAGGTTCAGTTCCAGGCTCTATTGTTGATCCTATTCGTTATAATGATACCAATGTATGTGGTTTTTTAAATCTTTTAGTTGCAGCAAGAGACGCAAGTGTTAAGCGTTTTATTTATGCAACATCCAGTGCTGTATATGGTGATCATCAAGGGTCTCCTAATCAGGAAGAGTGCATTGGGCAGGCCATGTCTGCTTATGCAGTCAGTAAACGAATTAATGAACTCTATGCGCAAGTGTTTACAAAAAATTATCAGTTTAATTCGCTTGGGTTACGTTATTTTAATGTGTTTGGTAAACGCCAGGATCCCAATGGTGCTTATGCTGCTGTTATCCCTAAATGGACTGATGCTATTATAAAAAAAGAGGCGGTATATATTAATGGAGATGGTGAAACCAGCCGTGATTTTTGCTTTATTGATAATATAATACAAGCCAATA
>CAZNVR010000113.1:0-3158 GCA_964576655.1 uncultured Legionella sp.
ATGTGGTGATCATTGATGCGAGTCAGCCTTTACTGATTGTACAAGAGGCGATTCGTAATGCTCTTAAACAGTATATGGCAACGTATGCAGCTGGATAAACTACCCATGCATGCGTCAGTTTGGATGCGCATGGAGAGGATGCTACATCGTGAACGTATGCCGCAGTCGTTATTATTAACAGGTCCACGACATGCCCAGATTCAAGCCTTTGTACATCGTTTAATTGCTTTAATGATTTGCCAGGGAACGAGCCACAAACCTTGTGGTGCTTGTAAACCCTGTCATTTATTCATACAAGGAATACATCCTGATATTCAATTTATACACCAAGATACACCCACTTCACCGATTAAAATTGAGCAAATTCGTGAACTACAAGAGCGTATTTATCAAACACCACAATGCGGGATGCTTAGCATTATTGTGATTGAACCAGCAGACCGCTTAAATCATGCAGCAGCTAATGCATTATTAAAAATTCTTGAAGAGCCACCTGAGCATATTTTTTTCATGTTAATTGCCGAGCAACTTCGTGGATTACCTGCAACGATTATTAGTCGTTGTCAGCAGTATAGATTTAGTGCTCCTGAAGTATTGGTACTTGAGAATATTGATTATTTTGAACTAGAACAGTTTTATGCTAATGACTCTGCTAGAGGAGAATTGTTTAAACAAAGTTCGCAGATATTTGATGATTTGTGTGGTTTAGTTAAGAAAAACATTTCACCGACAACGCTTGCTGCCAAATGGTCCAAACATGCGCTAGAGGATCTGTTATGGTTTTTGTATTTACTCACAGCACAAATGATTCGATATCAACTGTTAAATGAAAAACCTCAACAAAACATGGAAAAACTAGCACAACTTTCAAATCTGCTTGAACCGTTTGATTTATTTTTACAATTGGATAAAATCACCTCACTAATGAATGTCGTTCAAAAAAACATCGCATTGAATCAATCATTGGCTATGGAATCGGTATTAATGGGGTATTAAGCCCTGCTATCACATCACAGGAGAACAGAACATGAGCAAGCCTCCTCGTTTGGTTGACTCACATTGTCATATCAACATGCTTGATTTAACTGATTTTAATCACAATATGGATGACGTGATCCATTTGGCTCAAGCAAATGACGTTGAGCACATGTTATGTGTGTGTTGTGAATTAGGTGACTTACCTGCACTGGATCAATTAGCAGCAAAATATCCTCATGTTAGTATTTCAGTAGGGATTCATCCTAACACAGACATGGATAAGGAATTGGATGCCTCCCAGTTAATTGCATTAGCAAACAGGCCTTCTTGTATTGCTATTGGTGAAACAGGCCTTGATTATTATCGAACAGAAACACCTGATGCTCGTGAACAGCAACGTCATCGTTTTCGTGAACATATACGTGCATCAATTGCAACAAAAAAACCTTTGATTATTCACACTCGACAAGCAGCCGAAGATACGTTGTTGGTGATGAAAGAAGAGGGGGCTTCATCAATTGGTGGTGTGATGCATTGCTTTTCTGAAAGTTGGGAGGTTGCAAAAGAGGCCCTGGATATGAATTTTTATATTTCCTTATCGGGTATCGTTACCTTTAAAAATGCAACGCAGCTGCATGATGTGGCTAAAAAAATGCCGCTAGATCGCATGTTAATTGAAACAGATGCCCCTTTTTTAGCGCCAGTTCCTTTTCGTGGCAAACAAAATCATCCCGCTTTAGTTAAATATGTCGCTGAACATTTAAGTGGTTTACGGGGTATAGATTATGCCGATTTGGCAAACGCCACGACGAATAATTTTTATCGATGTTTTAACATTAAATCAAAAGATATTTAAGCGCTTTAAGTTGTAAATCGCTAGCTGTTTAATATCACTAATTACGGACATCCTATGCTATCTGCTTCTACTCGTTCAAAACACGTTGAATGGTTTAAAACGCTTCCTCTTTGGCAGAGACAAATCATCGCATTAAATATTATCTGTTATCCGAATAATGAGATAAAAACATTTGTGATAAAAATAAACGAAAGTGGTGTTTTTATCAAAACAGCTACAAAACTCACTGAAACCGCATACCGTGAGCTTATCTTGCGCCTTGGATCACAAGGCTTTTTGGATAACAAGCGTTTGATTCACCCAGAGTTACATCATGATTTATTAGTTGAAATGTCTGATATCGATATGGTTGATGTGTATACTATGCTGGATACCTTCTACAGCAATAATGCTTATTTTTTTTCAGGGAATTCAACAAAAGCGCGTGCATTTTTCGTTAAGGCCGTTTACTCCAATCAGCTCGATTTTTTTATACAAGGGCAAGATGATTTTAGTGATTGCGCCAAAATTATATTGAATCTACAGAATCTGTTTACCATGACCTCGATAAACATGGAGTGGCTAGAATCAAGGCATCCTGTGTTACGTCAATATATTTATATCGCATTACTCAGTGGTTATTATTGCGATAAAAAGCCTTTGGGCGAATGCAATGAAATGCTTGATGTACTTTATAAACAAATCAATACTCATATACAACATGACATTCAAAATTATTATATCTCGATTATTTTCTTGACCTTGGGTGATATCAATACGGCTAAGATCTATTGCGAACGTATACAAAATCGGGAATCAGGGCTTTCTTATGCTTTAAGTGCCACCTTTGCTTTTTTAGAGATGCAATTTGATGTGGCAAATAAGTTATATCGCAAAGCATTAACCGCGTTGAGAAAATATGTAGGTAGTCGGAATTATTATTTTGATACTATTCTAGGTGTTTTTCATAGCTTGTGTTTAGTGTATGTGGATAAAAACGCGAAGCAAGTTGAAACGAACCACATCAACTATCTAAGGTACTCTGATACGCAATTGGCTATGCCTATGGGCTATACATATACGCTTTTTCCTTTATTCGCGTTAATTGAACGTGGTGATCAAAAGGGAGTTAAAAATGCACTAAAGGATTTGAATAAGGTGTTGGATCCTTTCTATAATCCATTGTTAATCGCTTTGTATCAATTGCTCAATTACATGGCTGATAAAAATTATGTGAATAAAAATCAATCGACTATCGCCGCTCAGTTACAATTTAGTCTTCAACATCGTAACGTGTTAGCAAGCATGCTCTATTATGAACTGTTTAATCATGCAAATGTACATC
>CAZNVR010000113.1:3168-6738 GCA_964576655.1 uncultured Legionella sp.
GAGGCTCAAGCTTTTTTAGATAAGACGAGCATTTCATTGCGCTTATTGAATTTCATTCATGTTAAAGACAATTGGGAATATAGTTTTCAAGCCTTGGAAGGTTTGTTGTTAAATGGAGCACAACCTCATGTTGATTTTGTAAAAACCAAGCGATTAATGTGGCTTGTTGATCCTACAAAACAAGAGGTTGGTGTTGTTGAGCAAAGTTATGGAAAATCCGGTCAATGGAGCCGAGGGCGTTCCATTAGTCTTTCTAAATTAAAAAATTATATCAATGAGGCTGCGTTTGATTATTTGACCCCCCAAGATAAATTGGTGATTGCGGGCATTACAGATGATGGTAATAATTGGTATGGATTTGATTATGACTTTTCAGCGTATCATTGTTTGTTAGCGCTTGTAGGCCATCCTCATATTGTCCATTACCACAATAGGGATGTTGCGATTGAATTGGTGCGCGGTGAACCTGAATTGCATATTGAGGAGCATCAACAAGGGTATCATTTAAGTTTGTCTCACTTTTTACCAGAAACAGGTTTGATTATTGAACCATTGAGTTTAAATAAATATCGTGTTATTGAGTTTTCGAGTGCATTCGCAAGTATTGGCCAAGTTCTTTCAAAAAAAGGATTAACGATACCTGTGAGTGCTAAAGAACGTGTATTAAATGTCATTCAACATGCGAAACGAGATATAAAAATTCATGCCGGCATTAAAGATCTAGATATTCCAGAAATCATTGCTGATACAGCCCCTTGTCTGCAAATATTGCCTATGAATGCTGGTGTTAGAGTAACATTATGGTTAAAGCCTGTTGCTCATATGGAAAGTTACTTTAAGATGGGGGAAGGTAAAGCGTCATTCATGACGCTGATTACAGAACACGGGGTTGAAAAACGTGTGCGCGTGGTTCGAGACTTAGCTGTTGAAAAAAGCAATCAAAAAAAGCTATTTAATCAATGTTCTAGTTTGTTAAAACATGAATATGATACAGGTGAATACGACATTGAATCACCTGAGGATGTGTTAGAGGTTTTATCCGAGCTACAAGACTTTGCAAGTAAAGAGGCGTTAATTATTGAGTGGCCTCAAGGGCAATCCTTTAAGATAAAACAACGTGTGAATGGTAGTCATTTCTCTTTAAATATTTCCACCCAAAACAATTGGTTTGAATACGATGGAAACATTACATTGGATGATGGTGACGTACTGGGCGTGCAGGAATTACTCCAATCTTTTAATAATAATTCCCATGGTCGTTTTATTCGTTTAGGCGGTGGTGAGTTCATTGAATTAACCAGTCAATTGAAAAAACAGCTGACTGTGTTGAATGCCTTGTCGGATGCGCAAACAATTAATCCTCTAGGTGCTGAAGTTCTATCAGATATTGTGACACAGGTTGAAAAGACGACCTTTGATGCCGGTTGGGCTGCTTATTTAAAGCAGATTCAACAGATGCGAAACCATGTGCCAAAAGTACCATCCACGTTGCAAGCAAACTTACGTGATTATCAAATAGAAGGATTTCGATATTTATCACGATTAACCCATTGGGGCATTGGTGCCTGTCTTGCTGATGACATGGGCCTTGGGAAAACCGTACAAACCATTGCTTTAATTCTAGAACGAGCCAAACAGGGTGCGTCTTTAGTCATTGCACCAACATCGGTTTGTTTTAATTGGATCTCTGAGATAAATCGATTCGCCCCAACGTTAAATGTGTATGATTTACGAGCGGATGGACGTGACGAACGGGTCAAAAAAGCGACTAAATTTGATGTGATTGTGTGTAGTTATGGGCTGTTACAGCACAATGATGAGCTACTTGCTAATAAAAAATGGGAAACAATAGTGTTGGATGAAGCACAAGCCATTAAAAATGCACAAACCCAGCGCTGGAAAACGGTCATGAAGCTTAAAGCTAAAAGCCGTATTGCATTGTCCGGAACGCCTATTGAAAATCATTTAGGTGAGCTCTGGAGTATTTTTAGTTTTATTAATCCAGGCTTATTAGGTTCAATTAAACAATTCCAGGAAAAATACTCAACGCCAATTGAAACCAAGCAATCGCCTGATACCATTTATGCATTAAGAACGTTAGTGCAGCCTTATATTTTACGTCGCCTTAAGTCTGAGGTTTTACAAGAGTTGCCTCCTAAAACAGAGCAAACTATTCTGATTGAACCCAGTGAACAAGAAGCAACATTTTATGAAGCATTACGTAGGACTGCGGCAGAGCGAATGGAGCACTTTATGGCTGAAAATAACCGCTTAAGTGTTCTTGCTGAAATCACGAAATTACGACAAGCCTGTTGTGATAGTTCATTGGTTGATAGGTCTGTTACAATTGAAAATAGTAAATTAAATGCGTTTATAGAAACCATTAAAAACATCATTGACAATGGCCATAAAGCGTTGGTATTTAGTCAATACGTGTCTTTTTTATCAATCGTTAAGCAGCGTATTGAAGCAGAACAAATTAATTATCAATACCTTGATGGCTCAACAACGGCTACACATCGAAAAAAATCTGTAGATGCTTTTCAGTCTGGAGAAGGGGATGTGTTTCTTTTAAGTTTAAAAGCAGGCGGAAGCGGTTTAAATTTAACCGCAGCAGATTATGTTATTCATTTGGATCCATGGTGGAATCCTGCGGTAGAAGATCAAGCTTCAGATCGAGCGCATCGCTTAGGACAAGAACGCCCTGTGACTATTTATCGATTTGTGATGCGACACACTATTGAAGAAAAAATTCTAGCCCTGCACGAGAAGAAGCGAAATTTAGCCAATGAGTTGCTTAGCGGACAAAATGTATCGGGTAAATTATCCAATGATGATTTAATGAATTTAATTAGCCAAGGGAATGGGCACGAATAATGCGATTATTTATTGGCCTGATGTCAGGCACTAGTATGGATGGGATTGATGCCGCAGTGGTGGATGTTGATAGTCATACCTTAATTGCAGGAATGACCTCGCCTTATAGTCTTGAAACACAGCAGCGTTTACAAGCCGTTTTATCAGCCGAATCTCATACGCTAGGCCCTGCATCACTTAGTCAATTAAATACGCTCTTGGGTCGAGAGTTTGCCCGAGTAGTGATGCAATTATTAGACAAAGCGAATCTTGAACCTAAGGACATCATTGCTATAGGTAGTCATGGACAGACCATTTGTCATGACGCAACAGCAGCTATTCCTTATACGGTGCAATTAGGATGTGCTCACACCATTGCGGCATTAACAGGGATTGATGTTGTCGCTGATTTTCGAGTGCGAGATATGGTGAATGGTGGGCAAGGAGCCCCGTTTGCACCCATTTATCATCAAGCGCTGTGGGGGCATTTCTCTACACCTACGGCCGTTGTGAATGTGGGAGGGGTTGCTAATGTCACATTTTTAACGCCAGATGGTCGTGTGAGTGGTTATGATACCGGGCCTGGTAATTGTTTAATGGATGCCTGGACTCAATCACACCTGGAGCAACCATATGATAAAGATGGAGCCTGGGGCGCTACAGGTCGTGTGATTCAGCCTTTACTCGCGGCAATGCTAGATGATCCTTCTTTTG
>CAZNVR010000114.1:0-6731 GCA_964576655.1 uncultured Legionella sp.
TGAATGATTATTATTATAATATTTTTGGGGGTAATCCAACCATAACATCATCCCCTCTTCCACCTGTTGGTGATTTTGAAGTCGGTGGCTCATCGATGCAAATTGCATTTCCAACCCAGAATCCCCCGAGTAATAGTGCTAATATTTACCCTGTATCCATCAATGGCTATTCATTTAACGTATTTAGCAAAACATTTTTAGGATTAGGTGCTGATGATGCTAGAAAATATGTAAAAGCTTATAATTATAGTAATAACGATGGCGGTATAGGATGTTATTCAAGCAGCGCCACACCAATTAACACAGAAGAGAAGAGCGGCATACAACTCTACCCCAGCAATCAAGTTTTTACCAATTATCCTTTTCCAACCAATGCGTATTATTTAAACACGCCATGGACAACTGTACCCAATATTCCAACCCCAGGGTATGTGGGTTCGTTAGTTTTAACCGGTTCATCCATCTATAATAGCACCAACTGTTCTAGTATGTATGAAACCATCATTAGCCAAGTCACGTCGTTAGAACGCAATAGTTATGGAACATTTAACGAAGGAATGCTTGCCACATTATCCTCAATTAAGTCTGATTTAGAAACAAGTACAGCCCCATTTGTGGGAACAGATAATTTTTTCTACACACTAAGAGAGCTAGGTTATACCCCTCAAACAGGATTTGATGCCAGTATTTTTCAGCAAAATTTAGAAGATTATTGTTCAGGTACAGTACCCGATCAACTCAATGCACAAAATACATGCCCTAACGGTAACTACATGAATACTTATTTATTTGGGCCCTCAGGATTGTTTTTTAATAGTCAAGCCAGTTTTAATGGCGTATTAAGTCCTCTCAACGCAGCAAATGAAACCATTCTTACTTGGACTCGCGGTTATTTATTATTAAAATATGCCTAATTAACATGGTTTAATTCTAAGAGTTTCTCTATTATATTATACAATGCACTGTTTGCTATATTTGTAATTGGGTCTTGGCTCAACAATGACCAGACGATATTTCAACTCGTTGGACCGACTCACCACCTTTGTATGAAGGAGATATATCAATGATCAAGTATAAAAAGAAAAATAAGTTGGTTAATCAAGAAGAACAAGAAAATTTTTTAAAAAATGCCTTAGCACTTACAGGCTCTATCACTCCTAAAGTGATTAAGAATGTGCTCTTGGCTATGGCATATGCGGGTGTAATTTCCGTTGTTCATTATTTTCTACCCGCCGTATCATTACCAACAGCAATGTTAGAATATGCCGGGTTAAGTTTAGGTTTAATCTTGGTTTTTAGAGTTAATGCCGGCTATGATCGATGGTGGGAGGCCAGAAAACTGTGGGGAAACATCATCAATCACAGCAGAAATTTTACTATTGTTTTAATGAACTATCCGAACACCTCGAATAAATTGTTAATTACAAAAATCACTAACTATATTACAGCCTTACCTTTTTTAATCAAAAACAATCTAAGAGAGGATCACAATCTCTCTCAAATCAAACATTTGGTTGATAGTGAGTTATTTTTAAAATTGTCTGAATCAAAACATAAAGTCAATATTATGTCATCCATCTTAGCGGATGAAATTAAATTACTCAGACAAAATGATGCCTTGGATTCATTTGCTTTTTTAAAGGCAGAAGAAAAACGCGAATTAATTTTAGATTGTCATGGCGCATGTGAACGGATCTTAAGAACGCCCATGCCTTATGTTATGGCAATTAAATCAAGACGCTTTATTTTCTTGTTTTTAGTCTTTTTACCTTTTACATTAATTAATGTTTCACCGATGTTAAATCCATTAATGACAGGATTAGTGGCGTACGCTATTTTATCATTGGATCAAATTGGTATCGAATTACAAAATCCTTTTTCTGAAAAAAACTTAAGTCATCTTCCTCTAAATGACATCTGCGATAGCATTGAAAAAAACATTTCAGAAATTCGTGAATATACATTTAACTCCACTAATTAAATGATTTTAATGTTTTTATTTAGGTCTATTATGGTATTGCTGTTATTGTGGCCTTTGTGCGGAATAACAGCTCAACACTCAGAAAAGCTTTGGTCTTTACTTACCTTAAATGGCGACTACGGGAAAGTGGTTTATTATGTTGAGCCGCAGTTGCGTCTAGTTTATCAAAACAATCTATTTCAACAATTTTTAACCAACGCAGGCCTTGGATACAAAGTTGCTTCAAACTGGCAAGTTTGGTTTGGAGAAACATTCAGTGCCGACTCTCAAGATACATTAGCAAGTAATCTGGATGAATATCGTCTTTGGCAACAAGTCATCTGGAAAAAACAATTACCTAGGTTAGCAATCATTACGCGCACACGTTTTGAAGAACGAAAATCTCTTTTTTTCTCTGAATGGGGGTATCGTTTACGTCATAGAACATTATTAAACATACCCGTTGCTAACCATATATCTCTGGTAGCGTATAACGAAATGTTTCTCAATATGAACAAAACCAATTGGATTATTACGGACAGATTTGATCAAAACCGTGCGTACCTTGGCATAGAACAACGTTTATCCAAAAACACCTATTTTGGTGTAGGTTATGTCAATCAATTTTTATCAACGCCAAGAATACAATTTAATAATGTAGTAGCGCTTAACTGGCGGATTGATATGGAAAATTAAATATCAATCCGCCAGTTAATATCAGGGGGCTCTGTAGGGTATAACATGATCGCATCCTTCTTTTACTGCATTCTCAATGCCCCATCTAATCTGATTGTTTCACCATTAATAAGCTTATTTTCAATAAGATGAATCACTAACGCTGCAAACTCCTCAGGTTTTCCCAAGCGTTTAGGAAAAGGTACTGCTGCAGCAAGTCCCTTTTGAATAGGTTCGGGCATGTTTAACAACAACGGGGTAGCAATCAACCCTGGAGCAATTGTATTTACTCGTATCCCATATTGTGCAAGCTCACGCGCCGCGGGCAATGTCATAGCAACAATGCCACCTTTAGATGCACTATAAGCAGTTTGTCCTATTTGACCTTCGTATGCAGCAATGGATGCTGTGTTAATAATTACACCCCGCTCTTCAGCATCATCAAGCAAAGGAAGCTTGGACATAGCCTCAGCGATTAATCGCATGACGTTAAACGTACCAATTAAATTAATGTCGATGACCTGTTTAAAAGTATCTAAAGGCATAATACCCTGCTTCCCTAGCATTTTTTGAGCAGGAGCAATACCTGCGCAATTAATACAAATACTAGGTACACCGATCGTATCGATTGTTTTTTGTAGTGCATACTCTATGGATGCGGCGGAACTCACATCACAAACAATCCCCTCTTTATCTGCATGCCGATCCCAAACCATAACCTTAGCTCCATGCAAACGCAATGCATCTACACACGCTAACCCCATACCCGATGCCCCACCTGTTATCACGGCTATTTTTTTTTCTATCTTCACAAAAGCTCCTATTATCACTATATCCGTTATATGATAGAGAAAATTATTACAATAATAGACCTAAAATAAAGGGATGTTTTATGCAAAAATGGTCGTGTTTTATCATTTTAGCAGTACTTAATCTCATAAACCAAGTCAGCAACGCTACGCCTTGGCTTACAGGTCCATTACTTGCTCTTCCAGCTCAAACCATTGCCAAAGGACATGTTACGGCATATATTTCAGTAGACTCGGCTATTTCTGATGCAATCTATAATCAACATTGGCAAATTTCTTCGCAACGAACATTTACAACAGCACAAATAAGTCCTCAATTAGCTTATGGGTTAACAGATAACCTCGATTTACAATACAATATTCTTTATTTAATTAATGGAAATCACAGGATTACTTACGAACATATGGGTGACACATCCATCATCTTAGGCTACCAAGCGTTATCACAACAAAAAAATGATGCCTACCCTGATTTACGCATCACTTTACAAGAAGTAATACCAACAGGTCTTTACAATAATTTCACACCAGCTAACAATGGTGCTGAAGCAACGGGTATGGGAAGTTACCAAACGTCTCTTGGTTTTAATTTTCAATATTTATCCAAACTAACTAAAGACAATTATTTGAACTCTCTTTTTAGTATGGCATATACCTATGCTGGTGCTGCACATATCCGAGGGTTAAGTACTTATGGCGGAACCTCTCAAACCAAGGGACGTATTAACCCTGGGAATGCCATTAGTTTTGATATTGCAAGTGAATTAACATTAACTCAAAATTGGGTTGCTGTGATAGAAGCCAATTATATTTACCAACAAGCCTCACGATTTCGAGGTATTGTTGGAGAGAGAAGCGCCACAGATCCATTACCTGTCATGACTACACGCACCCCACGATTCAGTCATCGCCGTCTCCCTACAAGACACAACATTGGTCAACCTGATATAGGAAGCGGGAATCTTGCTCAAATTTCATTAGCACCTGCTCTGGAATATAATTTTTCTGCAAATTATGGCGTCATTGCTGGCACATGGCTCACCCTTGCTGGAAAAAACACGCCTGAATTTATAACACCTATGATTCAGTTCACGGCAACATGGTAGGCGTGTTGATATTGCTCCCCCTAGTATAAGTCAAACAAAATTAATGTTAGGATTCATTTTTTATCATGAGGATTTAAACATGTGGTTTAATAATGCCTTAGTCTATCAATACGAATTAGACGATACGATTGATCTTGCTGATTTATTATCACAAGATGCGCTAAAACCCTGCCCACCCCACGCCCGTTTTATTTTTGGTTGGCTACCTGCTATTGCACAAGAATTTGTGCATGAAACAGCTGGTGCTTCTTTAATTTGCATGGGCAAAGAGGAGCGACTTCTACCACGCGGAGTCGTTAACCGCATGCTTGTCGAACGTATTCAAACCATAGAAGCGCAACGTGGATACCCTATTAAGCGGGCTGAAAAAGGACAGATGGCAGAAGATCTGGAATTTGAATTATTACCTAAATCGTTTTGTATACAAAAACAGACATTGGCACTACTAGACACCGTTAACAAACGTTTAATTGTAAATGCCGCAAGTACGAATCAAGCCTCTCAGTTAACCTCGTTATTACGTAAGTCTGTTCCTGGTATAAGTATAGAACCATTACAACATCTAGGTGATTTATCCGTGTTATTTGCAGAATGGATCACTAATCCTGTATCATTACCTGTGAATTTTCAGTTAGCATCTGATTGTTTGTTATTTTCTCAAGAAGATGAAAAAAAACGATTTAATTGCAAAGGGTATGAGTTACCAGCTGAAGAAATTCTAACGTTATTATCCCAAGGGTTAGCTGTTGCAGAAATATCCATTGTATGGAATGAACGTATTCAATTTACGTTAACAAATGAATTAACACTAAAACGATTAAAATGTATGGATTACTTAGTCGATGATTTTAATGAAATTCAACAGTTAGATGAGGCATATGAACAACAAGATGCATCCCTGACATTATTAGCGGGTGAGTTTCGTTCGTTAATGAATGATTTGTTAGCCGGTATTGCTGCAACAGAATCAACTGCTGTTTTATCTTTAAACGCCGAAACAATCGAGTAAAATAACATAGATTGGGTCTTAATTTTAAACATTAGGACCCAACCTACAAAAAAATGCCTTTTAGCCCCCTAGAGAGGGGTTTCTAACAGGTACATCAAACTCTTGTCTTATATTCAAAGAATGCTCTTTGTATTTTTCAGCACTAGCATTTAATTTTGTGATTGAATTAATCACTGATTTTAAAGCTTCTTCCACCATCAGGAATGCATTATTATTAACGCCATAGGGCAGAACATCATTTTTAGCAACATCCAAGTGTCTGGTTGCTAATTTAAGTTTTAATTCCTTGCGGTCATCAGACTGATAACTTTCTGCTATAGTGCATTCAGCGACAAACAAATTCCAAAATTTTAAACACCTGGAGCCAACATCAATTTTTTCATGTAATACAACAGTTAATTTTTTACGTTCTTTAGTTAGATTATTAAACCCATCCTTGATGTCATCAGCACTCATTTTCATACCCCTTCCTGCGAAAATGATCGATATATATGTCTAAGTATAGACTAGATTTTTAAAAGTTCAGGAAAAGTGCTTAAAAAATTAAAGGCACTCAAAAGAGTGCCTTATCAAACGAATTATTCTTGAGGGGCTTTAGGATACGTGTGATACGTTGCTTGATATACGACTAACGCATCATCCGCAGCTTTATTTAATCCTAACGCTTTATTTGCGTAATACAACATTGATAATGCTTGTTGAGCACTAGGAGCCTGCGGATAGGTTTTAAGTAAATAACCAGCTCGCTCAACTGCCGCAACATACATTTTACGTTGATAATAATAAAGCGATGTATTTAACTCACGTTGTGCAAACATATTTCTTAAATAAATCATACGTTGCAATGCATTTGCTTTGTATCGACTATCAGGAAATTTTTGTATCAAGGTTGCAAAATCTGAATAAGCTTGTGATTGGGTGCCAGGATCGCGCCATGAATCATCCATAGGGAACATGTTAGCTAATGCGCCTCGTGTTTGCTGAAAATTAGCGCGAGCCTTCATGTAATAAGCATAATCCACACGTTTTGCACGAGGGTATAGATGAATAAAACGCTCTGCCGTGGCCGCGGTAGAGGGGTAATCTTCTTTTTTATAATACGCATAGATCAAATCAATTTGTGCTTGTTCAGCATAATCATTAAAGGGATACATTGTATCTAATGCTTCAAG
>CAZNVR010000115.1:0-1740 GCA_964576655.1 uncultured Legionella sp.
TATCTGGACGAGCCGTAACAAGCACCCCCACACCAGCGCCTGTTTTAATGTTTTCAGTAATAGGCAATACTTTTAAAAAAGCATACCCCACAACAGGTTCAATATTTTTATGCGAATCTAGAAAAGCAAATGCATACAGCCCATGCCAATCACCTTTTTCATCATAAAAACTTTTGCCAAGTCCCGTCCCCCAGGGATTTTCATTAAAATGATCAATCCTGCTTTGGCTATAGGTATAACGGTTATGCCAAGCATACGCTGGCAAATAAAGCTCATTTTCGCCTTCAGTCCAAATTTGATTTAATCGATGACAGGCTTTGTTAAACCAACGCGGCGAATGACTACATGTCGCACTATCGTTAGCTAAAGCGCCAGGTAACCAGGTGATTAATAATAAAAAAGTGAATGCACGTATCATTCGATTTATATCGGGGTTGTTTTTAAGAGGGTCATTCTAATGCGAGCAATTTATGGATGCAAGTTAGATAACTTTATTAGATACGGTAACTACTATAAGTTAACAGTTTGGATACACAAGCCATTAATTGTTTAATAAATACCGGTAAATCAGCCCCTCCTGCCTCATGGGCTGCACGTGCATGTTGCGATTCATCGTTATACATTTGATCTAATATGGCTCTGGTTTTTGCATCATTTACGGGTAAATAACTTAAATGCTGTTGTAAATGCGCTGCAACTTGTCGTTCTGTTTCTGCAACAAACCCAAGACTCCAACGATCGCCTGCAAGACCTGCTAATGCACCAAGCATAAAAGAACCACTATACCAAAAGACATTAAGCACACTGGGATGGCTGTGCAATTCGCGTAAGCGCTCTTCACACCAAGCTAAATGGTCAATTTCTTCCTCAGCAGCATCCATCATTTGCTCTTTAACAGCACTTAATTGTGCGGTTAACGCTTGTCCTTGATAAAGTGCCTGTGCACACACTTCTCCTGAATGATTAACACGCATGAGACCTGCAACGTGACGTTTGTCTTTAGGGCTTAATAAAGGAGTCTCAATGGCATGCGCTGGATTTTCTCGGTAGCGATTGCGTTGTGTAGGTGGAAACAATGTACGCATGGCTACATCAACTTGGCAAAGAAATTGATCAATCATTGTAAACTGACGCATAACAACCCTAAATACAATAACGTTTATTTAAAAAAGGCAATAATTGCCTCAGAAGAAGCCAAGGTATCATTATAGCCTAAATCAATTAACTCTGATGTAAATTCCTTTTCAAACAATAAAAAGCTTAACAAATCACCTGAGTGGCTTTGTGCACCTAATGAATTTAAAAGATAACGCAACAACGTTGGCATGGCTAAGTATTTTGATTGCGCAATTTTGGCAATATCCGAACTAGGGCGTAAATGCATTGTTTCAATAGGACGCCAAGGGGAGCGACGTTTATTCCAGATAGACAATAACCCTGCGATATCATTCATTCGATTAACCGTTTCAATATCCCTGTCAAGATTATCTAAAAACAATCCGTTTAACATATTTCCTAAAATATGTGCCAACCCAATATCACGATTACGCAACACTTCAGGCTCAGTAAAGGAGGCAGGTTGTCTTGTACCAAGAATAACAATTTTCTCAACATTTAAACGTATCGCCCCACGTAGAGGAGAAATAAGGCCCATACTACCATCGCCATAATGAAGGCCATCAATGGTTACTGTTGGAAAAAATAATGGCAAGGCACTCGATGCAAGAATATGGTCCATTC
>CAZNVR010000115.1:1750-6655 GCA_964576655.1 uncultured Legionella sp.
TGACGCGGATAACACCAATCTTCAAAATCAGGCTGGCGTTGCTGATAAAAAGAAATGGTTTGCTGCGTTTCATAACAATGACTAATGACCTCCATGCATTCCAGTATACCGTTATCAATATTACTCTTGATTTGATCAAAATTAATATTGTCATTGATAAATTGATGCAACGGACCTGTATCCAGTAATCGGCCTGTTTGCCGCTGCTTAACGACGATATGACTTAAATTGCGTATCACAGATTTACCTAACTCATAATTACTCGAGTTAAAAATGTGATGGCAATGAATGCCTCGCCATAATGATTCCAGCTTATCAACACCAGCAGGAAAATCATCCGCATATTGCGCTAAAATAGCCGCATTAATACTGCCAACGCTCACACCACTTACAACAGAAAAAGGTAGTTTTTTAACGTTTAGTATATGATTGATAGCTTTTAATACCCCAGCCTGATACGCACCACGAGCACCTCCGCCAGCTAGATATAAAGCTATTTTTGCCATAATAATCAATCTTATTAGTAGATATTAAATAGAAATATAGTTGAGTCTAGGGTTGATCGCAAGAGGACTTTTATGTCATATCCGTTTCATTTAATTATGAACATTCACATAACGCGTTGGATCAGGAATATTCGCATCCAAAAAACCCTTTTTTCTTAAATGACAACTGTCACACTCTCCACATGCCAAACCGTCATCTGTAGCCTTATAGCAAGACACAGTGATAGAGTAATCAACACCCAAAGACAAGCCTAGCAGGGTTGTTTCGGCTTTGCTTAAATCAATCAATGGCGTTAATAGTTGAATGGGGTTGCCTTCAATACCTTTTTTAGTAGCAAGATTTGCCATGCTCCTGAAGGCCTCAATATATTCAGGACGACAATCTGGATAACCTGAGTAATCAACCGCACTTACGCCAATGATAATCGCATCCGCGTCAAGAGTTTCAGCCCAACCCAACGCAATTGATAGCATAATCGTATTACGTGCAGGAACATAGGTTACAGGAATCCCTTTAGAATTAGCATGATTAGGTATGTTTATCTGTTTATCTGTTAAAGCAGAGCCACTGATACGTCCCAGTGATGATAAATCAATAATTTCATGTTTTTTAACATGAAATTGTTCGGCAATTCGCTTTGCAGCATTTAGTTCTGACCCATGCTTTTGCCCATAATCAAAACTTAATGCATAACATGCATAGCCTTTATCGACGGCATAAGCCATGCACGTTGTGGAGTCCAGCCCGCCTGATAACAAAATAACTGCTTTTTTCATAAAACCCTCATCATTGTCTGTAACTATATAACGCTTTATGCGAACAAAATACCGCTTTTGTTTTATATTTTTGTGATAAACTGCAAACTATTTTGAATAAAGTTGCACAAACCATGACATTTTTTACCATCCTTACCACGCTTATTCCAACACTGCCGTTAATCAATACATTAAGCGCAGGATCAACAGAAAACGACCTTGATTTGTGTTCTGAAAAAAAACACTGGCATTTAAAACAAAACCTTACCTTAAGTTATGCCCCACCAGAAGATAACATTTATTGTTCAGGATCATATCAACAAAATGATCTGGAGATGAGATTAACTATAACTAAAATGCCAAACAATCTCACGGCCTTTCAACAATATATTTTAAAACAATTCACTGCCATAGAATGTTCAAAACATCACAAAAACGTTATTTTTAACGATGATATTCCTGAGGAACACTCCAACAAGCTGTTATCAGAAAAAGGCCTCTCTATTATAGAAGAAGAAAATATTTTATCCCTGGCAATTCGATTAAATGAGCCGTTTTATATTGAAATGATTCTTTCACAACATACGCACTTATTAAACAGAATAGACCAGCATGGCCTAACACCCCTACATTATGCCGCGGCAAACAACCAACATCGGATCATAAAAAAACTGCTGGATCATGGAGCATACAATCCATTTGCAGGAAGACAAGGCATTGAATTAGCAAAAAACGCTTTTAACACGCTTTCTCTTAAAACAATATGGATACTTACTGAAAAAAAATCATATTCATTCAACCCGCATCGCCATGTCAAAATTTGGCTAAGCAAAAACCCTGATGTTTTTTTAACAGAAGAGAATCAATTAAGACTTGTGCGCATGAGAGCTGCATGCCCAGGAGATGAAATCAATTTTATTTATGATAGCCAACTCTTATCAGAAACATCTATAAACAATTTATTAATATTTTGCTCAAAAAACAACTTAAATTCTTGTGATCTAAACGCTCTATTACCATTATGTAAAAACCCGTTAGAAAAAAGATTGATAAGATTATACAACGATGAAATATTTAATTTAAACGATGGAGGAAATTTAGCGGCAGCAAGTGATATTTTACGCTGGCTTAAACCCATTTATGATTTAGGCACATATAGTGATTTTGATGTAGTCATTTCCACGAAAAAACTACAAAAAAAAATCACTGTTTTCGAAGAGATATTATTAAATGCAGGCACATTGATTCATGAAGTTAAACCTGCTTTTGAGGAGTTACTAACCAATAATGATATTATTGCTGTTGTAAATCCTAACTCAAAGAAAATTTATGACATACGTATGCAAATCATCAACGCATGCGCTCGAACAAATAACCACGCCAATTTATTTAATTTTCTACATAAAAACTATCCAAACAAACCTCAGTTCATCACGACGTTTATAAACGAACTAAGATTATTGACTTTCAATAAAACACCTCGTGAATTTCGTGCAAATATCCCAAACATACTAACCTATATGAGAAAGTATATTGGCACACTCTTGACACAAGACATTAGCATTTATTCATCAGACATACCAAGTGGCATTTCAGAATTATTGCATGAGTATCTGCGCAATCAAAAAGGCTTCGCGGCCAACTTATATAAATACAGTGTTATTCAAAGCACAGGACCTTGTTCAATAAAACGTGTACTAGAACAACCGTTTAGAAAAAACATGTTTAATATGGATTGTTTTATCGGTGGGTATTTTATTACATCTTATCAATCGCTATCCAGCGCATTTCATTCATCACAAAACCTGAGTATGCACCTTCGTGAAAGCGATTTGTCTCAACATTGTAAAGGGGGTGATTTATCATGGATGGAACAGGGATTAGAAAACATGCAAATACGTGCACAACGACTCAACCAAAGTGCTACAAAAATTCAAAGAGCCTGGCAACATCATTTATTATTCAAAACATCTAAATCACTCATGCTAACCACACCAATCAGCGACTCATCCCTTGAGTCTGTTGAGTCATTGGAAATAACAAAAACCATGAACTACACTTAGATAAAGTACCCATTAAGGATATATCATGACCCTTCCACCCTCTTCACTTAACGATGAAGAAACATTACCAGAAAAACCAATGCCTCCTGTTGAAGAAGAGGCTAAAGAGGCCGTAAAGGATGAGACGAATGAAGATACCGTCAAAAACACCCCTCAACAACCTCATCCAAAACCTGATGCGAACAAAGACAAAGCCAAAGAAGAAGAAGAAAAACACAATCAAGATCCAAGTGGTATGGTTCACTTGTTAAATAAGACAATGAATGATTCATACAATAAAGCCGCAAAAGACATGGAGGACTTAGGAGGCAGAGCCTTAGTAGAAAAAGTGCTGGATGTTGAGCACAAAGCAGGGAAAAGCACAATAAACGCCTTGTCTTCTGCAAAGGATACAGTTGTATCAGCAGGGCAGATGTTAATTGATAAATTAACGTCGAAGGAAGAAAAAGCAGAGTCAGTTTCGTTGCAAGAAAACAAAAATGAGCAATCAGTTGAGTTGCAGGAAAACAATCAACCAAAAGGACCTAGTCCAACATCATCAATATAGTGGAGCGTGTTGGAAATAGAATCCGCCTCATTGATTTGAGGCGCCAGGGCCTGACATTTTTGATGAAATCTCATAGGCGCTACAAACTAACGTTTACTGACGGCCTTGTTGTTAAAATAAATTTAAGTTTCTCAAGATACATGTAGTGGTCATTTTTTAAAAATGATGCTTGATTCATTGGTTCATTCTTGACCTTTCAATGTCTTCAATAATTCTTTTGTTGATATCAAGATATCCTTTATTGAGTGATATGCTTTTGCATCAAATGACTCGTGTTAACATACTCCAACGATTTCTGCTAAAATGACTTTTGCTAACTCAACCATAAGACATACTTATCATGAATGATGCAACAGAGCGCAAACCACTCACGGAATTTACTGAAAAAGCTTATCTTGACTACTCCATGTACGTCATTTTAGATCGTGCATTAGCGAATGTGGCCGACGGATTAAAACCCGTTCAGCGACGCATCATTTATGCAATGTCAGAGTTAGGTTTAAAAGCGTCGTCTAAACATAAAAAATCTGCACGTACCGTAGGGGATGTGTTGGGTAAATTCCATCCACATGGTGATACGGCTTGCTATGAAGCCATGGTACTCATGGCCCAACCGTTTTCATATCGATACCCGTTTGTAGATGGTCAAGGCAATTGGGGTTCGCCTGATGATCCAAAATCATTTGCGGCCATGCGTTATACGGAAGCGCGCCTCTCTCCGTATGCCGACATTCTATTGTCTGAATTACAACAAGGCACGGTCGATTGGGTAGATAATTTTGATGCAACGTTACTCGAGCCCTCGTTATTACCAGCACGTCTACCTAATGTTTTATTAAACGGCGCAACAGGTATTGCCGTTGGCATGTCATCGGATATTCTGCCGCATAATTTAACTGAAGTGGCCAATGCATGCATTCATTTATTAGATAATCCAACTGCAAGCCTAGATGATATTACCCAATTTGTTTTAGCTCCAGACTTTCCTACTCAAGCGGAAATCATTACCCCACAAGAGGCCATTCGCAGTATA
>CAZNVR010000116.1:0-6645 GCA_964576655.1 uncultured Legionella sp.
ATCACGAATAGCGCCTAACTTTAATTTTGTGCCTAAACGACCCTCTGGTAAACAGGCATGTAAAATTGAAGGGTTAAGTAAAGCGTATGAAGATAAACAATTGTTTAAAAAGTTTAATCTTGAAATAAATCGTGGTGATAAAGTAGCCATTATGGGTGTAAATGGCAGAGGAAAATCGACCCTGGTTAAAATCTTGATTGATTTAATTGAGCGCGATGAAGGGGATATAACGTGGGGAAATGAAGTACGCATCAGTTATTTTTCGCAAGATCATCATGAACAACTGAATAAATCAATCAGTGCGTTTAATTGGTTAAATGATTTGGCTGTAGGGAATACTGAGCAACAAGTACGAAAAGTATTAGGTCAAATGTTATTTGTTAAAGATGAAGTAGATAAAGATATTTTATCGTTAAGTGGTGGTGAGTCTGCTCGTTTATTATTAGCCAAAGTGATTTTGGAATCACCGAATGTATTAATTCTTGATGAACCAACCAATCACATGGACATTGAAACCATTGAATCTTTAGCAAAAGCATTAAGTGCTTATACAGGGACATTAATATTTGTCAGTCATAATCGATATTTTATTGAAAAAATAGCGACGCGTATTTTATACTTTACTGAAACAACCAAAATTCGTGATTTTAAAGGAAAATATGCTGATTTCGCGATGGATTAATTTAAGGTGATTTATGTTTCAAGGAACGTTTTTTTTAGAGCAGTCAATACATGAAGTTAACCTCAGTCAACACAATTTTTTGAGTGAAATAAAAAACTTAATTCGTCCTTGCAATGATGTTAATGAATTGTATCGACCTGTTGCATACATGAACATGTGTGTGTTGAATATTCAATCGATAGTTAACGCCTTTTCAGCGATGACCCTATCTGGTTTTTCTTTATCACAACACACCATGGCTGATACTTTGCTAGCGATGGTTCGCTATGGTATGTCGTTTGTCATCAATATGACCAACGCACTGGTGTCTTGTGGGGGATTGTTGACAGGGCTTATAACCAGTTTATTTAGCTTAAGCCATGTTACAAGAATTGATGTTCAACAAAACCAGGCACCGTTTGATAAGAGCGATACAGTGTTAAACAATGGCATGAGTGAGCTGTCTCCTAAGAGCACAACAGAGGACGAGGACGATTATAATTGTTCGTTTGTAAAAAAAGACTCTGTTGATATTCTAACGGCCATGCGTTTTTAATTTAATTTTGGATAAAAAAACGTCACTTCATGTTTGTTATAATGCATATGGATGAGCTGAGCGTTGGGTATGGCTTGAAATTGTTTAATGATAGCCATATCTACACTCCCTTGTAGTTTGATTGTAAATATCATTTGTTTGGCTTTTTTTGACTCAATCCATTTCATAATTAATCCATAAGCGCGCTCAGGGTAACACGCAATGTCAGAGAGCACCCAGTCAAACGGTGCTTCTAGTGTGGCGGGATCTAATGCAAAAGCGCTTTGTTGTAAAAAGGTTACACCGGCACGATTTGCAATTTTGGGGTCAAGCAAGGCTTTATCCACTGCTGTAACCTTTGTGCCTAACGATTGCATGACATACGTCCATCCACCAGGTGATGCGCCTAAATCAATAGCGGATTCTCCAGGCTGCGGCAGCTTATTCAACAAGGTAAGGGCTTCCCATAATTTCAAATAGGCGCGATTTGGAGGGTTAATTTTATCTTCGTTAAATAAACATATTCCCTGCGGCCATTTTTTTGAACGAGTAGGGCTGTAGAGCAGGGTATTTTGATCTAATAAAGCAAACCCTCCAATCATTGGTATTTCGTCTTTAATCGGGAAATCTTTTGTTAAGGCATTATATTTTCGTAATTGTTCTGCAATGAGTTTTGAGCGTCCTGAATGAGACATCGTGTGTAAATACCAAAATCTCCCAGCATTTTTTAAAATTTTCACGGCATCTGAAATGGAGTTAAACTGAACAATACAGGGTTCAAGCCAAATGTCTTGTGCAAAACATACGTCTGTTTTTTTGTGGGTAGATAAAACCACATTTCCAATAACTTGAGTGACATTGTCTAATTCTGCACAAAGTTCTGTTAGAAAGTCGGGTTTGGCTATATAAACAGCCGCAGGTTGGGATGTGTGCATGCAATTCATCCAAGATGTTATTTATTCATGATTATAACGGGACATACGTCTTTTTCAATCTTAAGACGGGCCTTTTCGCAGGGCAAGAGCAGCAAAGTTTAAATTCCTAACACTTATTCTCTATATTCTTCATAAAATTCTGCTTTATGTCTCTTTCGAGGCACTGAAAACGGGGTATTTAATATTAATGAAATAGTGCGTGGATTTTTTCAAAGTGCGTATTTAGGGTTTTATGTTGTTTCTGGATGTGCAAAAAAAGACCATACAAGTGCCAGATTAAAACTGATTTTACAATATGTATTTGAAGAAATGGCACCAAAATACTAAGGCATTTAATTGTGGACAATCAAGCGCGCTCAATGCGAGAGCGTGGCACGCGTGATATTTACTTTATTACCGATATCTCCATAGTCTATATAGGGGATATCCTTAAAAAAACATAACATACTAGTTGTAAAAGAACCAACGGTTGAACCTAGTAAGTCATAACACACTGACCTTCCGCTTCCTTTAAAGGAGTGCTTGCAAGTTTACCAGCAAAGATTACTCCACAAATATCCGCTACACGTTCATAAAACACCATATGATTTTCAGAGTTGCTTGGATTAATGAGGTTGCTTTTATCATGTTGCTCAACGGCCCACTCAAGGGCTGCTCGTAAATCATTGGAAGAAAACCCTAGCGTGATTAAATGTTTGAGACCTGCTCGAAGCGTTACTAAATGTTCGTAACCTGATTCAAATGTTGTTGTACCAGACGCTTTTAGCACCTTTTCAGAGACGACTAGATCAAAATAGGTGCTCACGGAGGGTGTACGCCAAAAACTAAAAATCTCATTATTATTGGTTGAGTTGCCATTTATATGAGCACTTGGTATAGAAGGTTGATTTTCTGGGCTTACGTGCTGACGCTCATTGGACAACCAATAATTATCTGTCAACGATAAATCACAAATGTTGGCTATTCTACGAAAAAAAACATTATAATCCTCTGGAACTATCAAATTAGGCATTGAGATATGCCTATTAACAGCCCAACGTAATGTCGCTAGTGTTTTTTCATGAAATCCAAGATTGAGTTGGTACTCAAGTGCTGGTCTAATGTGAGTATTGTCATCCGTGGTGAGCATGGGGGCAATCACTGCATCATAATAAGCCAACGTCTTTTCTTTTTGTGATATAGAATTAGTTATATTATTTTTTATCTCTGTATTTTTGCTTTCGCTCACGAATGTCGTCGGTAATAGAGACAAAATTCCACGAGCTATAATAGAACCTAGTTGGATAGGGATACTAAGTAGCAGTTTTATAGTATAATCACCGAGCTCTACGAACATATCAAGTAGATGTGTAATATTATCTATTTCCTCATCAAATGAGTTGAAATATAAATTGTAAAAAACTAGAAAAGTCATAACCAATAATACCGCTGTAATAGCAACGGATATTAAACATATATATGCGGGTAATAACATCGTTGTTATATTACAAGAATCAGCACATTGAAGTATAAATTCATTAAATGAATCAAATGGTGTTTGAAAAAGCTCATGGATAACTCCTAAAAACTCATTATGGGAGAGAGGAGTGTTTTCCGGGTTTTGTTGATAATAACCTGTCACATGTTTAATTTTTTCTATAAGGGCATGATTATCAGCTAATCTGCGGTTTTCTGTAAACTCCTCTATTAAGCTATTGTATTGCTCCTTGTTATCACGTGTTTTTTTAATTTGATGAACGCATTGTTTTCTTTGATTGGCGTAATAAATAATATTTCCGTGTAAAATGACGGCGTTCTGGCCCTCTAATTGCGGAATATCTTTAAAAGCGTATTGAGTCGGAGCTTCTGTCATTTTAAATAGATAACAAGACGTTAGCTGTTCAAAATTAAACCATAATATCGGTTTTATGGCAAGACTAAAATGAGAATATCTGGATTTGGATAACATGCAGGTTACCTAATTTATACGTAATTTTTATCATACACAACACACTGTTTTTGTCAATAATTTGATCCGTTTAATCGTGAATGACTTATTTGTTGTCTTCTTTATTGCGATAATGAATTGAATGCCCAGTGATTTCTTGTGTTTTATTAATACTAGAAAGCTTTTTTGGTTGCCTTGCTGAGAGCGTTGAAAATAATGTTTAAATTCCTCTGAATTTTAGGCGATGTTACCCACGGGTGATGCAATGTAATGCTTCATTGCGGTTCTAAATTTAAATGCTTATGCGTTAAGACCACATCTGATAAAGTGTTGATAACGATAAGCACTATTTTACAAAATTATTGGCTGAAAGATAAATTTGGATCAATTAGATCATCCAGATCTCCGTTGTGACCTCCACGACGATACCAAAAAGATGTTATTTTATCTTTTAAAGGCCGATTTTCGTTATCAGACGGTTTTCCCGGCTTCAACCCAAGCCCTATACTGAGTGAGGCCGCGACATCTATCACCTGATCATCAATTACATTAGTCACACTTATCTTAGGCTGTTCTTTTAGTCTATTTTCGGGTTTATTGTCTGCATTTAATAAACGGTGTATTTCACTTACAGAGTCCATTTCGCAACATGATGAATAAAGTGCTGCGCTAAAAGCAGGTGTCATCGGTATAGTACGTGGCCGGTCAGTCCATAATAATTGAATTAGCAGAAGGACACCTAAAATCCCCCCAGCTAAACTACCCGCTACTAAACCACCGACAGCAATTGCACCACCCACAATGCTACTTATCAAGTTAACAGCATTATCAATAAATGATGCCATGGTTGAACATGTTTCATTTATTGCAAAAGCGGCCAGATTAAATGGATAGGCCACACAATAACCAGTATTACTGAATAAAGATTTAATATCATTGCTTATCGATTTTGAAAATAAGCTAAATGGGATCGCTATCATTTCGCCAATAACAGTTATTATTCCTTGCAGCAAAAATCCAACTGTTTGAATACAAAACACACCAATATAGCCCATAGCCGTTGTTGCACTAGCGGCTATTAGGCCTACCGAAGAGACAAATCCCGCAAATGCTATTCCCAAAGCGACACCAGAAAGAGCCAGCGCGATTGTTGAAGTTATCAAAGGGGTATAACTTGACTGCTTAAAAGAGTCTTTATTGGTCATATTTCGTGTAATATTTGCTGGGATAACCGATGCAATACGTGCAAACGATCGATCTATTTCAATATTTACTAAAAGACCTTCTTCATGCAATCTTCGTGCCGCATGTATTGCAACACCTCCACCTAATGAAAGGCCATGAAGAGTGATATTTTGTGCCGGAATACCTTGATCAATGAGCCGTTTAGCCTGCTGATAACCAGCACTAAATAAATCATGTGTAGAATGCGCACGGCCTTTACTGGAACCGACCCCAGGGTAATTCCAAAATATATAATTTTTATTCGACTCAGTAGTAATACGATTGTAGGCTGTATAAAAATGCATAGCATCTTGTCCATTGCCACAACAGAAAATCTCATATTGTTGGTTCGGATTTGATTGCTTTTTCTTTGCTTCAAGCGTTTCTAATCCGTCTACTGATAGTGAAGTCAATGCATGTGTTTTAGCTATGTCATAGTAGATAGTTTTAAATATGTTAAATTGATTTTCCTTAACATTGGCTCGTTCAAACCATGATTGTAGTGTGCATAGTCCTTGCTCATCATTGACTAAAGGCTTCTTTTTTTCTACAAGGAATTGAGCTGGCAATACAGCTGACATAATCAACGTAGAAAGATACGTTGGTGTCATTAAACCCCGTTCATTTAAACCAGAAAAAAAGTGATACATATCCATTGGGAATGGAATCGGAAATTCTTCATTGATTTTTTTCGGCATTTTTTCTCGCTTACACCATTTAATAAGAATCATAACACAGCATGGTCTAAAAAAGATCAATCCAGCCTGTATTTTTCAACAAAAATAATTTGGTGTTAGATCAACTGGTTGGTTTTTTTTTGTAAATATGTGGATTGGGTAATTTAGAAAAATAAACGTCAAATCCTATGTACCTACTCTACCGCTGGTTGCTCAAATCATAATGCGACAAAAATGTATCGTCTTCATTTAAATCCCCCCTTGTGATATGCTGTTTTATTTATTTTATTTCAATCCTTGTATAGGGACATGTTCTAATTATGGTTTACTTAGCGAAAGAAGTTTTACCCGTTAATATTGAAGATGAATTAAAACAATCATACCTTGATTATGCGATGAGCGTTATTGTTGGACGTGCATTGCCAGATGTGCGTGATGGTTTAAAGCCGGTTCATCGACGCGTATTGTTTGCGATGAGTGAGCTAGGAAATGATTGGAATAAGCCTTATAAAAAATCAGCAAGAGTGGTGGGGGATGTTATTGGTAAATACCATCCACATGGTGATACGGCTGTTTATGATACCATCGTTCGTATGGCGCAAGACTTTTCCATGCGTTATATGTTGGTGGATGGACAAGGTAACTTTGGTTCGGTAGATGGTGACTCACCGGCTGCAATGCGTTAT
>CAZNVR010000117.1:0-6477 GCA_964576655.1 uncultured Legionella sp.
CATTTAATCGCAAAGAAATTAAAACACACGGTGAAGGTGGCCAATTAATTGGTGCCCCACTTGTGGGCAATACAGTGATTATTGATGATGTGATTACGGCAGGAACCGCATTTCGTGAAGCACAACAACTCATCCATACCCATGGCGGAACATTAACAACCGTTGTGATAGCACTTGACCGCTGTGAGCAAGGAAGTGGTCATCAATCCACATTAGCCGAAATTGAAAAGCAAGGCATACGTGTGTTATCTATTATTAACTTATTTGATTTAATCGATTACTTAAAACGACATAATTACCCCCTTCAGGTGCAACAATTACAACACTATCAGGAGCAATACGGATGCGACTAAGTACTTTGCTATTTACAAGCCTTACTTCCTTTTCAGCATTAGCAACACCCACTACAGATGTGTTAAATCTTGATTGGTTAGATCCCAAAACACCACTTAAAGATAATTTTTATATTTATGCCAATGGGAGCTGGCAAAAAAATAACCCTATCCCACCAGAGTACTCTAGCTGGAGCATATTCAACGTATTACATGAAAAAAATCAATTAAAAATACGTGAGCTGATTACACAAGCGGCAGCAAATAAAAATGCAAAACCAGGCAGTATTGAGCAAAAAGTTGGCGATTTTTATTTCAGTGGCATGGATGAAAAAAATATTAATGCCTTAGGGATTACCCCTCTTAAAGCAGAGATTACCCGTATAAAACATATCCAATCACAGGATGAATTGCTCACAGAAATTGTGCATTTGCATCTCATAGGGGTTAATGCATTATTTGGTTTTGGTAGCATGCAAGACTTTACAAATAGTGAGCAAGTTATTGCAGCAATTGTACAAGATGGTTTAGGCCTGCCTGACAGAGATTATTATCTAAAAGACGATGAAAAATTTAAAACCATTCGAGCAGCTTACATCAACTATTTGACTCATCTCTTTGTACTCTCTGGTGTTGATGCAGTTAAAGCGGCCTCTGCCGCTGATACAGTCATGCAGATTGAAACCAAATTAGCCAAAGCGTCTATGTCACAAACTGCGCAACGAGACCCTAGAGCCATTTATCATATGATGAGCACTGAAGAATTAGAGCGTATCGCACCTGATTTTTCATGGAATAATTATCTAACAGGGATTAAACATCCTGAAATAAAACAATTAAATGTGGCGATGCCCGAGTTCTTAAAAACCATGAATCAATTACTAAAACAGTATTCCATTGATGATTGGAAAATCTATCTACAAGCTCATTTACTCAGCTCATTTGCACCCTACCTATCCCAACCTTTTGTGGATGAAAGCTTTCTTATGCTTAAAGCATTAACGGGCATTGAAAAATTAAAACCCCGATGGAAGCGTGTGATTGATACAGAAAACTCAAGCTTAGGTTTTGCTATAGGTGAACTATACGTTAAACGTTATTTTTCACCTGCAGCAAAACAAGAGGTACTCTTGATGGTAAAAAAAATTCGCCAAGTATTAAATGATGATTTAAAAACACTCCCTTGGATGACTCCTGCAACTCGAAAAGCGGCTACAAAAAAATTAGCATTGATGGGTGAGCGTATTGGTTATCCTGATAAATGGTGGGATTATTCAAGCTTACATATTGATAAAGGGCCTTATGTTTTAAATGTCATACGGGCTAATCAATTTTTGGTGAAGCGCGATTTAAATAAAATAGGTAAACCTGCTGATCACAATGAATGGGAAATGTCCCCTCAAACCATCAACGCCTATTATAACCCGTCTATGAATAACATTAATTTCCCAACAGGCATTCTACAACCACCATTTTTTGATCCAACAGCACCAGAGGCTGTTAATTATGGCTCCATAGGATTTGTGATTGGCCATGAAATCACGCATGGTTTTGATGATCAAGGTGCTAAATTTGATGGCCAAGGCAATTTACATGACTGGTGGACCCCTGAGGATTTAAAGAAATTTAAAGCAGCAACCTCATGCATTGTTGATCAATATTCGCTTTATAAAGTTGCTGGTGATATGCCTGTTAATGGGGAGCTGGTGGTTGGAGAGGCAACCGCTGATTTAGGAGGATTAACATTAGCATTGCGTGCGTTTCACGCATCAGATGCCTATAAACGAGCTAAAACCATTCATGGATTTACCCCTGATCAACAGTTCTTTTTAGGAGCAGCTCACGCCTGGGCAAATAGTACACGACCTGAAGAAGCACGCCGGTTAGTCACCTTAGACCCCCACCCTCCGGCAATGTATCGAGTAAACGGTTCACTGGCTAATATGCCTGAGTTTCATGCGGCATTTAATATTCCAAACCAAAGCCCCATGGTGAATGCAAAGCGTTGTGTGATTTGGTAAGTCGGTTGATTCATGCTGCCCTAAAGGGCAGCATGCGTTTTAAAGCGCTGCAACATCGATGGTTTTAATTCGATGATAAATACGCATCCCATCTCTAACCACGGTTAATGTAACTTGCTCACCAATCTTTACACCCGTAAGTATGTTGTATAATGCATCGTAATTCTTAATATCATGTCCATTTAATCCAACAATGACGTCTCCTAAAATGATCTTACCCAAAGGCCCTCGATGTGTTTTACGTAAACCGGCTTTAACAGCTGGCGTATTTGCTAGAATATCTGCAATTAAGATGCCTTGTTTAACGCCATACCGAGCCGCCACTTTGGGTTCAACAGGTTGAATACCAATCCCTGCTAATTGCACTCGACCATGCGCAATAATTTGATTCACACTTCGCTCAATATCTTCTGCAGGAACTGCAAATCCCACGCCAGCAGAGGTACCTGATTGTGAAAAAATCAATGTATTTAAACCAATTAAGCGACCTGAACTATCTAACAGTGGTCCACCTGAATTTCCAGGGTTAATTGAAGCATCGGTTTGAATCATGTCATGAATCGTAACGCCACCGGCCCCTGGAACATTACGACCTAACGCTGAAATAACCCCAATGGTTAGACTATGGTCAAATCCAAATGGGTTACCAATGGCAATGGCTTTTTGCCCCACCATTAAATCATGTGTATGAGCTATTTCAAACGGCTTAAAAGACTCTAAAGCATGCAATGCTTTAGGCGAACTTAACGCCAATACTGCAATATCTTTACGAGGTTCAGCTCCAATCACTTTGGCAGGTACCGTTAATGAACCAATCGTTACTTTAAACGTATTCGCACCTCGAATCACATGAAAGTTTGTTACAATATGTCCTTGTTTATCCCAAATAATTCCAGAGCCCGTGCCTTTAGGCACCACTTTAGCTGCATGATGAGCGCGGGTTGGAATGGTATCGAGCCGATGAACATACACCACTTTAGGCGATGTTTTTTGAAACACGTCAATCGTGTTCCGTTCATTTTGCAACATACCACTTAAATAAGTGGCATATCCTGACAAAGGAATAAACGACATAAACATGAGTAGGCTCGCACGTAATACGTTATTTCTCATAAATGAATTCCGCCTTAATTAATTATTTATTCAAAAAAAACATATTATGCATCAAAATAGATCATAATGGCAAATTATTTAATTTAATCTTGCTTGCCAAGTGACATGAAGTCTTTTAACATGGAGCTTCCATAGCCGATTGTGAAATACACGATGTTGATTGATAAACTGATTGGCACCCAATCAATTATTATTACACTTGATGTTGATACGCTGTTATTTGAAAAGCTCAAACAAATCACCAATGCAGGATTTTCTATGGTTGAAATCAATTGCATTGAGCAAACCTTACTTCATAAAATATTACAAGATTTTCCAACACTTCGCATTGGTGCTGGTAATATTACGACTATTCAGCAACTTGAAGATTGTAACAAAGCAGGCGTGCATTTTATTACCAGCCCAGGTTTTCTACCCTCCATTGCACAAACAGCAGCGCTTTACTCCATTAACTATCTACCAGGTGTTGCAACGTTATCAGAAGCAATGCAGGCGATTGAATTAGGATGTCAGCATGTTAGACCCTTTCCTGCCAATCTTGCATTTTGCACACACTTGAACAAATGCCTGCCTTTATTGCGTTTATTTCCTGCTGAAATTGAATTGGAAGAGGCCGAACACTTTTTAAACCTACCTTCCGTTGCTGCGGTGAGCATTATCAACCCTGAAATAAATCAATTGCACATGTTAAAAAATGAGTCTGTAACGAGCCTTTAATAGGCTGTTTACAGGCTATGTTGAGCGACTATTGGATTAGATGTTATAAACAATGGGCTCACTCGATACATAAGCAACAATTTGTTCTCCATTGCTCTGAAGATTGCCTTTACCAACGGAATTATCAAGCCGAATAATATTGGCTGGGAGGCTTTCTTTAGGACAGCCTAAATCATGACCATATACAAATCTAAGCCCTGGTATGTCTCTTGTTTCCTGATTCCCTCTTGCTAAAAAAAGTCCTTTTTCACGCATCCATATTGCATTATACACCGCGGTATTTAACCCTATCGCTTGATTCAATAAGCCTAAACTGATCATGTGTTTAAATTGTTTATTAATCTGTTCTATTGTTCTCATTAATCCAAACATACAAGGGCCTTCATAGAGCACTTCAAATTGCTGAGCCAACTCCTTGATGGTATCTAAATCCATGGGTGCATGTGAAAAAATAGTTAGCTGCTCGTTATAAAACGAATAATCTAGCAATATCAATTGAGGTAAATAAACCTGATTCACCAAATCATCTACGGATGATTTAGTCATTATGCCGTCTTCTAGCGAACGATATAATGCGAGATATGATCGACTTATGTTATCTGGTAATGGAAGCGTCGCTTTTGCCGATTCGCCATTTAATCCAATCACATTTAAAAATATTTGATCATGATTTGAAAGAGTAATTCGTACAGAGACTCCAGCATGCATTAATTTTTCAAAAATTTTCAATACAAACCAATCATGATTGCCTCGATCGGCTAATGTATCACCCAGTAGACGTATAAGTGTCGTTGAGTTGATAACCTCCAGACTATCAATAAGTGTATCAAATTGTTGTTTGGTGTGCTTTGTAAATGACGCTTGATAAAGCATAAGAGCACGTTGATAATGTTCAGGCGAACAAGCAAGAACACCATTTCTAATCAATACATAAAGAAATTTAATTGCATTAGCATGCAAATCACCCATCGTACATTGAGTGATCCTCATCGAATGGCTTGGCGGGCATATCTTTAAATCAATATTATACTCATCTATTGTGTTCATAGAGTGTTTTCTTATTGATATCTATTCGTTAACTATAGTCTATCCATAAGTATAGCGCGCAAAAAAGTGAGCATTTTTTTGGGTTTCAATGGGTGATACATTTAAATGTTCAAAAAATCCTGGCGAATAATTATTTACAGGTACAAATGGCAATAACTTATTAAGATAATCACGCGCTTTTTGATCCTGACGCTCGTCGAGACATTCTATGATTTTATCCAAGAGGTCTAATGAGGTTAAAATAGTTATATTCTCGATTGCAACTGGAGATTGGAATAACAAATCGAGTTGATGGTTCAATTGCCCACCCGTCATATTATCTTTAAATAGATTTTTCTCTAAAAATAATACCTTAATCGCATCTCTACATGCACTTGAAAAATCAAATCCCTCACTTGCCATTAAACGTATCCCACGAAAAATTCGTCGAGGGTCTTCACTAAAGCTTTGTAAAGGATCAGAGATTGTATTGAGTATTTTATTATCAAGATCAGCAATTGAAGTCAGTTGGTTAAGCTGGTACATGCATTTTTCTCGAAAATTATAATATAACGCTCCTACTGAAAAATCTGTTCCTAATGCATTGCTGATAAAGTTAGTTTGTTTTGAAACCGTAAAATCCAATTGAACATTAGACCAAAGCATCGGAATCGTATGACGCTCTCCTATTCTATAACCATACTCCCCTGTTATTGGATTTTTTTGTGTTATAACACCCCCGCACAACACAAAAAAATCCAATAAACGCTTGACTCGTTCAGCATCCTCTGCGGATTTAATATTGGGTATAAAAATATCAAAATCACTTGGGTTCTGTTTTATATTACCACTGCCAAACATATACCCTTCACATTCAAATCGAGTAAATATGGATGATATTTCATCCAAAATAATTTTTAACGGTGCATTTGTATCGTTGTAACAAGCGGGTATGCGATCAGTGGGAGAGGTTAATTCATTTAGTGCTTGAATATTCTTTTCTATTTTTTTAAGTCGCTTTTTCTCTTTAGTCCTTTGCTTGCAAGTAGACGCTATAATCATATTGTCTGTCGTTACAATATTATCCTTTGTGGGTAAGGGTTCCTCGATTTGAAGCTCAGGCATGACAACAGTCGGCATTGTCTTTTTTTTATGCTTTTGTCTACTTTTCTTCTTTTTCTCTTGATCCGATGAATTTACGCTAGAAGCTGGCAGCGGAGAGTCTTCCTGCTGCAATTTTTGGATGCGTTCAAGCAGGCTGTCCATTT
>CAZNVR010000118.1:0-6458 GCA_964576655.1 uncultured Legionella sp.
AAAATATAAAAAGGCTTATTTTTCTCGTTTTCCTAACGTATGGGCGCATGGTGATTTTGCTGAAATAACCAAACATCGCGGTTTGATTATTTACGGCCGCTCTGATGCAGTATTAAATCCTGGCGGTGTACGAATTGGAACAGCTGAAATATACCGCCAGGTTGAAAAAATTCCGGCAATTATTGACAGTGTTGCAATTGGCCAAGAGTGGCAACACGACATTCGAATCGTGCTTTTCGTTAAATTAGCTGATAAAAACATCCTGACTCCCGAACTAGAAACACAAATTCGTCAGATGATTCGTATCAATGCTTCACCTCGACATGTACCTTCTAAAATTATCCAGGTAGCAGACATTCCTCGCACTATCAGTGGAAAAACAGTCGAACTTGCCGTGCGTGAAGTGGTCCACGGGAGAGACGTAAATAATTTAGGCTCATTGGCAAACCCTGAAGCATTGGAGCATTTTAAACACAGAAAGGAGTTATGTTAAATGCACCGTTGGCAAATTCTAGATCAAGACAGAATCAGCCTTGTTTTCAAGGCGTTTAACAATCTATACACAACCTTATCCACAGTTTCTGTGGATAATTTAATTTAAACAATGCTCACAAAAAAAAAATAAAAACAATTATTTTTCAATAAGTTAATCTTTAATGGAAACTTCCAGTACAATTTGATTAATTCAACAAGAAATAAACTTATTCACAAAAATCAAGTCTTATTTGTTATTTTTTACTAAAAACATTTTGCGCCACATTTTGATTATTTTGACCTAATAAGGTACAATAACCACTTGCATAGTCCAACCTAGTGAATTTGATCGCATGAAAAAAAATACAATCCTTTCAATAGTCATTGTGTCTATTATATCGGCTTTAATAGTTTATTGGTGGTATTCTGAAGAAAAAATAGCATTAAACACGACCTCGTTTTCTCAATTACCCGGATGGGAAAACATCTCGATGAAACAATCATTGAATGCATTTCGTCTCTCTTGTAAAACCTTTTTAAAACAAGATCCTGAAAAATGGGTTGGCAATCAACAGATCCCCATTCAGGTTAAAGATTGGCAGCCGGCATGTCGCGCAGCCATGTCTATAGATAAACCATCTCATCACAATGCAAAACGTTTTTTTAGTACGTGGTTTACACCTGTAGAGTTTTACCAAGGTAAACCCATGCACGGATTATTCACCGGCTACTATATGCCCTTATTGCATGGCAGTACAAAAAAAACCGCTCGCTATCATGTACCTGTCTATGGCTTGCCTTCAAATTTAATCACAGCTAATTTAAGTTTGTTTAAACCTGAATTAAAAAACAAGCGAATTATTGGACGTGTAGTTAATCAAACGTTAGCACCCTTTTATACCAGAGAAGAAATTAATGCTGGTGCAATTGATAAAACCGCACCGGTATTATTTTGGATAGATAGCCCTATTGATCGTGTTTTTCTGGAAATTGAAGGCTCGGGCGTTGTTGATCTAACCGATGGCACACGGATATATGTGGGGTATGCGGGTGAAAATGGCGCGCCTTATACATCTATCGCAAGCGTATTGATTAAACAAGGCATATTAACTAAAAATACAGCGTCATCACAAAACATTAAACAATATCTAACAACTCACCCTAAGGACATTGATCCTGTTTTAAATCAAAATAAATCCTTTATTTTTTTTCATCAGTTAAAAACAAATGCCGCATTAGGCGCACAAGGTGTTGGACTCACTCCCGGTTATTCGTTAGCGGTTGATCCAAGCTGGATACCTTATGGCACACCAACATGGCTCAGCACTACAATTCCTGTTGAGCACAACAATGATAAAACCGTCATGAATCGTTTAATGATAGCGCAAGATACCGGTGGTGCTATACGCGGTACAGTTCGTGGTGATGTATTTTGGGGTGCAGGAGAAAAAGCAACCTACCTTGCTAACCACATGCAGTCGCAAGGTCGATATTGGTTGTTGTTACCACGACATCTGATCAAATCAATTGATTAGATGGCGTGATTTCTGCAAGTAATTCAGATAATTGCCTGTTTTTACACAGCAATGCATTGCTTTAAAACAGCAATACGTTGATAAGCATCGTCTATACGAGCAAGATCAATGGCTCCAGAACAAACCAACTGCTCTATTTTATCAACCACCTCAGTAGCTGTAATACAGCCCAACTGATTACCAAAAATCAACATATCTGCTCCAGCATTAATCGTTAAACTTAACGCATCATCAAGCGTATAATGGTGACTAATTGCATGCATTTGTAAATCATCACTAATAATAACACCGTTAAAACCCATTTTTTCACGCAACAATCCGGTTAAAATGGGGTACGACAATGTTGCTGGTAAACCACTGGGATCAAGGGTTCGATTAATAACATGAGCGGTCATAACCATAATGGGCTGAGTTTTATTTGATAAATCATGATAAGGAATTAATTCACTTGATTGATAAGTCTGCGTGACATCAACAAATCCTTCATGGGTATCACCGGCAGCACTACCATGCCCTGGAAAATGCTTGTAAGCGCAAACAATGCCTTGCTCATTAAAGGCTTGAGTAAATAGCTTTCCTGCGCGGCTCACAAGATTAGGATCGCTTGAAAAACAACGCCCAAGCTTACCCATAATGCCTGTTTTATCATTTAAATTTAAATCAACAACCGGTGCAAAATTTAAATTAAAGCCAAGGTCTGCAAGTGTACTGGCCATACGTGAGCATTCGGAAAAAAGAGCCTCGTCAGACAATGCACCTTGCTCATTAGGTGTTATTGTTTTCATGCAATCATCTATTTTAGATAATCTATCCACTACGCCTCCTTCATAATCTAATGCGATTAATAAAGGAAGTGGATTGTTAGCTGATTGCGAATATTGTTTTAAATCTTGATTTAAACGCCTAATTTGAGCTTTATCCTGTAAATTTTTACCCTGTTTTTGAGCTGGCAAATCATAATCAAATAATAATACGCCACCTAACCCATCTTTTTTCATCCATTCAATCACATGGCTTGTTTCATCAACAGAGTAACCTGAAAATCCCATGATTAACATTTGAGAAATTTTATGTCTTAAATCAAGCATTATTTACAGCTCCAAATCATCTGGGTTCTATTTTAGGGATATTTTTTAAATCACACACACATTGTCCTGAGGCTTTAGGAGGAAGAGGAACCTCTTGCAGATCGTTTGAAAAACAAAGGGTCATGTTCCAAGCGCCTTCACCTTTATTTATTTTTTCAGGAAAAGACCACTCATGTTTACCATAATAAATTTTACCACTTTCTTTTTCCCAAATCGAAGGAGAATAAGTTGCCTGCAACATCACAGTTTGCTGAGGCTCACATGAAAACTCCCGCCGATCCCATGATTTACCCACAGGCATACTCATGGCCGCAACAACTTTATTGGTTGCTAGATCAATCACATCGACATTAACATTATAATCAGTCCAACACGTGTTTTTTACCATGGTGATATAACATGGAAAAGCATTTAACTGATTAAAAAGACTCATTCCAAACATGATTAATAATAATTTGCGCATCACTAGTCCTTGTGGTTTTTATTCATATAAACGTAAGATCCGCCTTTGCAAGCGTTAGCAAAAATGGCGGTTTGATGGGACAGCCTTGATCTAATCATCATTATAGATTGATTTATTAATCAATCAAGTATATCCTAGCGCACTTGGAGAGGTGGCCGAGTGGCTGAAGGCGCACGCCTGGAAAGTGTGTATACGGCAACGTATCGAGGGTTCGAATCCCTCTCTCTCCGCCAACCCCAAGTTCGTAGTCTTCCGTAGTCGTCAAACAAACCTTATATACACTGATTTTTCATAAAAATGAGTTCCCTTTCGTTCACTAAAACTTGCTAGAGTCTGTGTTTGAGGGGCAGTCTAAAGGGTAACCTTTCTCAAACAACAACATTAAGCATAGATTAAAAAAGGACACGTCATAATGTTCAGTGACAAATGCAATTAATCTTGCACTATTGAATAAATAATGACCACGTGTTACGATATTGCAATATTTTCATTAAGATCTAAGGTCATTATGCAAAACAAATTTTATCAAATTGTTAGCCGATTTATCAGTGACTCCACCTTAGATACATACCATCCAACGCATCGATTATACCAAAACAACTCTTCTTATGTCATGTTAATGCTACCTATAGAGGGTGGCCGTGAACTCATGTTTCATCCTGATGTGACGTATCAACTAGATGAACAGCACATGACTGTTTTTGAAGATTTAGAGCAACAAGGTGATCGTAGTGTTTTTCATTATACTGCTAAATTGAATAGTTCAGACGGATTATATGTGTATCGTTTACGAGTCTTTTTTAATGATAACGATCAACCTATGGGTGTAAGTTGGTATCGAAAAGTATTAAAAGAATCCGATGATTTATACGTTCAAGTTGAGTTAACTGCTCGTGAAATTAAGATCACCATGGATTTTGCTGCAGAGCAGATCAAATCGTTGGTCTATTTGATTCGTTTTCAACAAACGATACAGATAAACCATGCAAAAGAAAGCTATAAAACGTTATATCGTGCGTATGAACAGTTAATTGATGATCAAGTTGAAGGTGTTCCGTTTGCAATCGATGAAGCGTTAACCCATCTTGCGGACATGAAAAAATATCTTCATCTTCAAGAGGCATTAGGCGTTTGCCCTTCTCCTGGTAAATTCGCGTATATCACAAGACTAGAAGCATTAACACGCCAGCCCCATCAGCCCGTAACTGAACAAGACGCTAGCAAAACGCCTGTCTCATCGATTGTCGAATCAAATAAAGAGGAATCACTTTCCATTAATACCAACCAAGCAGTCAAGGTATTGGATGTGTCTAAACCCAAGGTAGATACGGCAGCATTAGAGAAGAAATTTTCGGATATTTCTTTAAAACATGCTGCTATTCCTAATGCTTTAAAGACAATTCCAACAACTCTTCAAAAAACATTAAACGAAGCATATTTAATGTTTTTTGAGGAGTTAAAAAACGATTACCGAGAGTGTTGTGAACAATATCTTTTAACCATGGAAAGTTATTCCTCAACCAATGAATTAAAACAGTTTAAAAAATTAAATCTGACGATGGATTCTATTACAAAAGAACAAGAACGAATTGAAGAAAAATATGTACAAACATTGCTACTGTTTGGAGATCAAACCACGTATATCATAGGTCGAATTCGTGCATGTCAGTCAGCCATTGAATCGTTAAAGATGAACAATATTAACTTAGTGATTCGGAACAATAAAAACAAATTCTTACAATTAATCCTGGATTACAAAAAAATTACTACGTTCGAACTCATAGATATTATGAAAATAATCCTGACGACTGAACGTGCGACAGAATGCTTGAGTGAAGTGTTAAAACGATATCGCATTCATTCGTTTTTGTTACAAAAAGATAGCGCCCATGTATTACTAGCCACTTATTTATTTCGATTACCCATCGCTCACCCAATGCGATTAGCGTGTGTGTATGATATTCCAGCGTTATCATCTTCCACTTTTTATCAAAAACTTCGTGTTGAATTAAAAAAGAGCGAGGACGCAGGACTGTATGATGCAACGACAATAGCGCGTGACATTGAACAGGCAAGTATGGCAGAAAGTCTATATGCGAGCTCTTCTGAACAAAAGCATCAACTACGTCAACATATCGAATGGATTAAGCAATTACCCGTATCCATTCAGACAGCATTAGGACGTATGTCGTTTGAACCGGGGAGCTCATGTGAACAGAAAGTAAGATTGACTTATCAAATTTCTAAAGAAATTAGTGCCACCATCGCACTACTTTCTGTGAGTAACCCCTCATTTGTTCGCCGATTAAAACAAGAGTCCAGCTCACAGATGAGACAATTTCAAACAGAACTATATGAAAATGAGTCAAAATTTGTTGAGTACTTGAGTACCGTTGATGCCACACGATTAGAACAAAACTTAGATGAAATGGTTGAGTATTATCATTTACTAAATAATTATCTTCGATATTGCTTACCCACATCTAACGAGGGGCTTTCTGAGATGGCGCATACTGAGTTGCGTGAACATTACTTTGCCGAATTAAAACGCTTTGGTATGAAAAAGAACCCCTATGAAGCAATTCAAGAGGCTTTATCTCTAGAAGCTGATGAACTTCATAAGCTTGGATCATTGCTAAAGACGTATGCTACACAATGTCAATATATACAAGATCATCGAAACAATTTCACATCAACTGATGTTGAGGCGTTAACAGGTGGATATGGGACTGTATCAAGTTATCCTAAAGATGCCCAACCACTGTTGGATGCGGAAGAAGAAGAAGCCCTTTCGAGTATGAGACTGAAGTAATGGGGTTGATATCCCCCCGCTCATTATAGTGCATCTTGTGGCGCACAGAGCGTTAGTGCTCTAAGACCAACAAGGGGCATATTTAT
>CAZNVR010000119.1:0-6385 GCA_964576655.1 uncultured Legionella sp.
ATATCTGTGCAACAAAAGGAAATATTTAAATACGATAAAGCTGGAAAATTGTGGTTTCAATTAGAGCTTTATTTTAAGGAGTCTCCAGAAAACCAACAACAAATGCTCCAACACATAGAGCAAATATTAAAAGAGTCGCTTCATGGAAGTGATGTGGGAGGCCTTAAAAACAAAGAAACAGGAACATACATCATGAATGTGTCTCCTGAGATTATACGACAAGTCTATTTATCGAACGATCATTCCCTTATTGATTTATTTGAAAAGTACGTTCCAACGCCTCCTGCGAGCTTTTTTAAAGAAAAATCAGTCCCCGAAAAAATTAAGCTTCGCGAACAACAGGCTCAGGAAACGATTAAAAAAGTCGCGTTAAAAACGTTAGAGCCATTTATCCTAAAATCACAACGTCGTATTCGTGAAAAAAGACGCCAAAGAGAAGAGCTGCATCGCATTGAGCAAGTGCATGCTAGCCAATTAAATTGGCGTAAGATGACAGCTGAAGAGCTCATGCAGGATGCAAACACCCCTTATGTACCGAAATGTGAATCAAGTTTATCAAAGCGCATTATGGATGCTGCACAGAAAGTATCTGCATTTTCTACCATAAAACATATCACATCTCATCGAACGATACAGAGTGTACTCGACGATGCGTTGTATGGACGTAGAGCTTTGTTGGATTTTTATATGACTTTTGATCCAACAGCTTTAATGATGTGCGATATTTTGAATGGGGATGGCAATGTTGTCTGTCTAGGACCACAAGATATTGACCCTAAAGTGTCTGGTGCAATTATTATTGAATTTGATCTACCTAAATTATTGCAGACTAAGCCATCTGCTTTCTATAAACAAAAGGATTTTGAGTATCAAATTGACAATAAAGCAAGACAAGTTTCATTAGGAAATACAGAATTATATTTTGATCATACTGGATTCGTTCGATGCGCAGAAACGGGAAGTGCCTATTTAAAAATAATTGATGGCAAAAGGGGTGGATTAACACAAGTTTCTAGCTCTTTAAAATCAACGTTTATTGCTTATGATCTTGAACGAATGCATGAAATCCTCACACTTAATTTTTTTAGATTTATGGATGGAATGACTAATGTTGAAACTGACAAAACGGATCAAGCTTATATTGACCAATTTTATCAAAAAGTAAGTCAATTAGATGATGAGGCATTAGTTCGTTTTTTAACTGATATTGAAAAAAATTTAACGGACACAGCTGAGTTTGATTTTTATGGCGCACATCAAATCAATTTTTCTACAGTAACTAGCTTAAGCGATCGTTATGAAGGCTACACGTTACAACTTCAAGAATTTCTGCATACTTTAAACTCAGGCGAGCTAGGCATATTACGACAGGCTCGTCAATTTTTACCTGAGGTATTTCAAAGTTATCGTTTTTTAGATTATTTGCTAACACACGTCAAGCATCAAGAAGCCCGCTATTATTTAGATGATTTAAGAAAACAATGTAAAACGCCAAATTGGATACAATATACACCCCTAGATACTACGGATGAATTTGAGATTCATTGGGATATTTCAGATACAAGTCTGTCTCAAGAGCATCCTATTGATTCAAAAAAAGCAGAATTACCACAAGATGCTACTGAAGAAAAAATCCCTAATTCTGTAATCGAGAGCCCTGTGTCTCTTGTTGAACATACGCAAACAAACAATGATGCTCATTCTTTCAGTATACATAATCCAAGTGAGCTTGATACGGAAATCTCTCATCAACTTGATACATCTTTAACTATCGAACCTAAACAAGATGAGCTAGAGGAACAGAATCATTCTGTAAGCGCGAAACGATCTTCAGATGTGCTTAAATCAGGTTTTGAAGATACATTGGGGAAAATGCAAGCGGAACTACAAATAGAATCCGATGATGCTCATTCTTTCAGTATACATAATCCAAGTGAGCTTGATACGGACATCTCTCATCAACTTGATACATCTTTAACTATCGAACCTAAACAAGATGAGCTAGAGGAACAGAATCATTCTGTAAGCGCGAAACGGGCTTTAGATGTGCTTAAATCAGGTTTTGAAGATACATTGGGGAAAATACAAGCGGAACTACAAATAGAATCCGATCTGGTTTTTGCTGAAGAGGGTAAAAAATTACATGATGCCTTATCAGATACAAAGGAAAAATTTATTCAGACTGGAGATTCGAATCAACTTATCCATAGTGTGAAAGAAAATGTTAAAAAATCTGAACCGACACTCAAAAATAGCCCTATATGGAAACAATTTTTACTCGATATTCTGAATGCAGCTATTTTGATTTGTACGTTAGGTATATCTTATATGGTCACAGGTCGTGTGAGATTGTTTACCGTACAACCTCAAGAATCAGAAATCGATGAAGCTAAAACAATAAGACAACGTCTGCAATAAAGCAAACTCCGAAATACTACTGCAGAAGCAAATTGTTTTATTGATACGCTGATCGAATAGCCTGAGCTACTACACCTAAGAACCGTGCATGCGAGTTTCCCCGCACACGGCTCAAGCCTCTCTAAGGCTATTTGGTAAATAGCCCGGTTTCTTCGTACCTGTTTTGAGCCTTCGTTCACGTTGTTTGAAGTATTCTTCATAGTTCGGATCGAATGGGCTTGCTTGGGATTGGATCTTTAGGTGTCTCACTATTGGAGTATGGGCGGCTTTCAACAAATCTAAAAATCCAGGATTCTTGTCTTTGTTGTGGATCTTTGCAAAGAATGTCCAACGATCATTGTCACGTGTTCGAAAGTATTTCTTGTACCGCCACGAGGCACTTTAATCAAGTTAGTCTAAACTAACACCTTGATTTGACGATCGAAAGGAGATTAAGAGCTTTAAAAAGGCAATTAAAATCGTCATCCAGAAAGTGATACTGTTTTTGCATTATAGGCAAGGTAAGCTTCTATTGGTAAGCACAAAGATAGTAATTTTAATGTTAATTTACCAAAAAAGCCCGAAGTTACAAATTCATTCTTTAAAATGGTTTTCTGATTCTTTCTGAAGCTCGTTTATATCCTCAATTTTCTTTGATTCATGGATATTTTTACTGCTCATGATGAGGTGATGCAGAAGCAAAATAAACAGCATGTGAAGTTAGAAATAACGTCAAAAGATCCAAATGAAGCAGCTAGGCAATATCAGCAGATAATGCTAAGGAGCTAAAAGATAGCTCCTTAGGTTATTTTTAAATTATCGTCCGATACTATCAATTATTTGATTAGACAACAGACGGGCCTGTTCGCCTTAAATCGTGCGAATCGACAGAACTTTCTGATGATTTATTTGCCAATATTGATAGTCTAGATGTTCCCAAATTGACCGGCGACGTTGGCCGAGATGTGCGTACTGGAGCACTACCTTCATTAGAGTCTGCTACATGTGTCGTCTCAACAGTTATTTTTTCTTCAAAAGCGCGGCAAGCTCGTTGTATGTAGGCTGTTGAAAAAGATTGTTGTGTTATTGGATAATTGTCATTGAATGATGTTGCTGCGGCTTCTTTTTCCCGATTGGGCAGTAAAGTGCTAACCAATGATGCTTGCTGAGCTTTATCTCCAAAAAATATTGCTCCGGCAGCAAAAATAGCCAATGGCAATAGAAAGTAAGGTAAAGCCGTCGCCACTAATACGCCAACTGTTGCACTCATTAAAATGATATTGACGATAGCTAACACTAACCATGCGTGGTTAAAAAAATGTGCGGAAGCTAAAGCATCATCATATTGCTTATTGGCTACATTGAACCATTGGTGCGCCATGGCCGTATTATGTATGCGTTTATCTGCATATTCATTGAGGATAGTGCGTAACTCAGTAGAAAGTACGGCATTCACCATACCTGCTTGCATTGATGGGATTTGAAGAGAGGCCTTAATATTATCCAGATTAAAAATATTATTTACAACGGCTCCTTCTTTATTAATAGCTTGCTGCAATAAATCGGGGTTATCTTTGGTCGCATGAATGATTTGCATGTAAGCCAATATCAAATGGTTATTATCAGCACTTGCTGAATCAGCCAAACTTACCTGAGTTGCAAGCAGATCAAAGAAAAGATACAGCGGATGCTTGTATAGTGGAGAGGATGGTTGAACATCACAAAAAATAGTTTGTTGAGCGTGTTGATGCAATTGTTCCAGTTTAGGTAAGTTGGCTGTACCGTCAGGCATAAACATATTTTTTAATAAATATGCCATTAACGAGTAGTCTCCAAAAAATGACCCAACAGGCGCTAACTCTGTAGTTAACGTTAACAATGCGTCTTTAGATGACAAGGATTCCTGAACTGTTGTTGTGACAGGAAAATAATCCGTTTTGTTTGCGGAAGACATAGAGCATGGTTGAAATGTTGCGTACCATAGTTGAGGATTTGTTTTATCATAAGTGAAATTAAACATGTACATTTCAGAGGAGCCTAAGAGCGAACCAGTTAAACCACTACCGCGATTTCCTCTTAAATATTGAATATTTAAATGTCTTTGATTTTTTTTCTCAATAATGCAGGCCTGATTGTCCTGCTCTATTTCTGAAAGACGCTCACTTGTTTTTCTTACAAAACGTACCATTTTAAACCTCGAGCTGGTTACTTATTGATCTATAATACTTTGCCATGATGTTTTTGTCAAATATTTGAACTGCATTTTAATCAAGTTAACTCATTTTGAGTCACTTAATGCTGATAACTGTTTTATAACACGTAATTATAAGCTGACTTACAATTGTTTATCAAAAATGGCTTTTTTTACCAATTACCATGTTAAAAATAATAAGCATCTTGATCTGATGAAAGTCTTTAAAGGGGATAATAGTGTTTCAATACAATCGTTTTTGGCATTTTTGGTTTCAGTTAAATAATCGACATTACTTTAGAGCGTCCTTAGTATCCTTAGTAGTTTCCCTGCTCCTTATTCCAGCAGCTATATTTTTTCCATCATTATGGGGGCTGGTTGTCGCACTTCCTCTGATTGTAAGTGGGTGTAGTAGCTCAGACTTGATCTGATAATGGCCGGTTTTTCGGAAGTGTCTGTCAGGTCAAGTCTGAGCTACTACATAGATTTTACTTAATATTCAATCGCACAATGATTGACGTTTTATTATAAAAGACACTATAATTAACACACAATAAAGGTCTTTATTTAGGTCATTAAAATGCAAACTTTATATGCAACACAAGTTGCTAGTATTAGCGAATTAAAGAAAAACCCAACGAAGCTCATTAACGATGCGCATGGAATGCCCGTAGTCATTCTTAACCATAATGTAGCTGCCGCCTATTTAATCCCCGTCGAAACCTTTGAAAAACTAATGGATGCTGTTGATGATAACGAGTTAAAAAACATTATAGAACAACGCCTTTCAGCACCATTTACATCAATTAAGGTTGAGCTTGATGATTTATGAGTTACATTTTCATCCCCTTGCTTTAAAAGAATGGAAGAAACTATCGAGGGAATTGCAGGAGCAATTTAAAAAACAGCTAAAGCGGCGACTTGAGAATCCATATGTTATTTCCGCCAAATTGAGTGGTCAGCTTAAAGATTGCTATAAGATCAAACTACATCAAGCGGGTTATCGATTGGTCTACCAGGTTAACGGTAATAAAATGATCCTCTTGGTTGTTGCCGTAGGAAAACGAAACAACAATAAAGTCTATGACTCAGCTGAAGGCAGGCAAGAGCCATAGAGTGAATGACCCCTTGCACTACTTTCGGACACTCGGTTAAGTTAGTAAAATAACAAACCGAGGTATGATATGAATGCGAAAAAAACAGGGTCTACACCATTTAAGGGGGCACTATAATCAAGTTAGTCTAAACTAACACCTTGATTTGACGATCGAAAGGAGATTAAAGTGCCCCGTAGTAATAGTATCCTAAATATACCTGGTTTTTCTATTCTAAAAATCAGTGGTATTGACCGAGTAGTATTTGAACTTAAATTTGTTTGGGTTCTTCGTTGCGCTCATTGCAATAGTAAGCGAGTACGTAAAAAGTGCAGTTATATTCGCGAAGTTCATCATGAGTCGATAGGCCACCGAAGGAGCTTGTTAAGGTTTAAGGCCTATAAGCGTTATTGTAATGATTGTAAGCGCTACGGTAATCAGCGATTTCCCGGTATAGAGAAACATCAGCGTTCAACAGAGCGACTAAAAAAAGAAGTTTTTTATTATCATACACAAGGTATATCTCAAAAAGATTTAGCCACACGAGTCAAGCATGGCAAAGCCACGATAGAACGTTGGTATAAGACTGTGTATGCAAAAGAAAATCGGGCGTTGCAAAATAAATTATGCCCTCGTGTTTTGGGCATCGATGAGCATTTCTTTAGCCGTAAACAAGGCTTCGCGACCACGCTTTGTAACTTAA
>CAZNVR010000120.1:0-3846 GCA_964576655.1 uncultured Legionella sp.
GCTAGTCTTTTTGTCTAACTGCAACAAAAAGACTAATTGGGTGTAATGAGCGGTTGCCATGTTTTATTGGTGATGTTTATTTTAACCGTTGCGATTTGTTTTTCCATGTTTTTAAATTGTTGCAAGGCGTCTTCATCTTTGGCTACAGCAGCGCGCCATTGCTCACTATTGATATTGAGAGCGGGAAGTGCGGTAATCCGTAACACACGATCATCAATATGAATTTCATCTCCATCACCTGTAACACCGAGCTCGGTGTTCGAGACGTAAGGAGGTGATACCATATTCATGGCTAATAATTTACGATATAAAATCATACCAGTGAAATCTTCTTTGATTCTTGCTATATTTTCTTCAAGAATAGTATTTGCTTGGTCAATGCCCTGTTCCCAACCTTTTGCAACGTATGTCTGCCACATTTGACGTTCTTCTTTGGTGTTGGGAAGAAGCGATAAATGAGGATATTCCGGTTTTTTATAATCCATCCATAGGTATTGACGCCAGTCAGGGGCTGTTGTAATAAAATGGGCTTGTTTAGCGACTTTATATGTGCGATCAGACACTCTAATGGTTTGCGTATCGGCAAGATTTAACGTGTTTCGTCCTTCAAGTAATACAGGCGGTAATACGTTGTGCTCTAATACAAGCGCATTAAAATCATAGATTGTATCTAGATTTCTTGTTTGTTTAACCAATTGATCATCAATATATTTCGCGCGCCATGCAAGACCTGATTGAGCACCTAAGCTTAATGCCGTTTCTTTTAAGGCCATTTCTCGAATTTTACCGGTTGTGGGTAATTTTCTTGCTGTAGCACTTTTAGTATTGACCATGGCTTGCAGGCCTGCAAGTGAATCAGTATCGCCTATTTGTCGATTCGCTGTTGGTGCACATGCACATATCTGTAATGCCATTAGCAAAATAGATAGATTACGAGTAAGGATTGGCATAGCGTAACTCAACAACCTCGCTGTTAGGATAAACATGAATAAAGGCTTTTTTACCCGCTTGATAATCAATATTGCGTAAAATTTCAGCTAAACTTTGATCTTTCATGTTAAGACTGATTAAAATAGGTACAGGTGGAACTTGTCCTAGTATCCGTAAACGGTAATGGGCTGCTTTTGCAACACGTTCGGTTAATTCAGCAATAGGGCCAGACCAGTCGACTGAGGCACGAGCTTGTAATTTATAAGCGTTTGGAATGGTTAATGTATTGTCTTTGTTCGGAGGTGTGATTACTTTTTCAATACGGGCCATATCAATCATTGAGTCGCTGACCGAATTTGCAGCTTCTGCTAGTTTAATGCTGGCGTCATCACTTGGATTATTTGATGGAGGTTTTTTATAAATAACGCCTGAGGCACATCCTGTAATCAGGATAGATGTTAGCAATAGCACGCTAAGCTTATTATTCATCTTGGAATGCTTAAAGGATTATGAGTATTAGATTGATTGAAACAGGAGCTAGCGTAGTTGTCAAGTCTTATAAAATCAAGCGTTTATAACATATTGACCCATCTTATGAACTCTGATAGTTTTATCACGGATGAAGTGGTAACGATATATAGGGATGTAATGAAATTTAAATTTTTGTTTAGCATAATAGCATTGGCAATAGGAACATCTTCTTGTTCAAATTTAGGCTCCGTTGTATTGCCTCCCGATAGGCTTGCTTATAACAAGTCACTTTTAAACAGTGAAGAACAGCAAGTTCTGTTAAATATCGTGCGTTTAAGATATACCGATTCTCCTTATTTTCTATCCGTCAATAACGTGGTGTCGCAATTTAGTTTTGGCAGTAATTATTCTGTTAACGTCGCTAATTCCTCAGGCCCTCCGGCATTATTAGGCTCTGGGGGTGCGGGGTTTAGTTATAATGAAGCACCTACGATTACCTATACCCCTCTTCAAGGTGAAGATTTTATTAACCGTTTATTAACACCGGTTGATTTATCTGTTTTATATATGTTGTTTCGATCAGGGTGGAGTGTACACCACGTAGCACGCATTGCTGTGCAACGATTTGGTGATCTTGAAAATGCGGCTTTAGCATCACGTGCTATCTCAGGCAGAATTCCTAGATACAAGCGCTTTCTTGATATTGTTGCCGCTTTTCGTCATATGCAAGATATTGATGGACTTAAAATTGAAAAAGATCTCATTGATAATGTCTTTGCAATACGAGTTACTTTCAAGGGGTATAAGCACCTTACTCCACAAGAGCGTTCAATTCTTAGGCATTATGGCGTGACCGCGCAATCGCCAGATTTATGGTTAGTGAGTGGCGATCCTAAAGCGAGAAATCAAATCTATATTGAAACACGAACAGTCATTGGTTTGTTGTATTATCTTTCAAAAGGTGTCGATGTGCCTGAATGTGATGTGTTAAATAAACAAGCCCGTATGACTTATTATCCAGATGGAAAATTATTTAACTGGCATCAGGTGACAAACGGCATGATTCATATTCGTAGCTCTAAAACAAAACCTGACAATGCCTATTCAGCGATTCTTTACAGAGACACGTGGTTTTACATCCCACAAAGTGACTTTGCATCGAAAGAAACAATTAATTTGTTAGCCATTATTATGGGTATTTACCAAACTAAAATTCAAAGTACGCTACCTGTGTTTACGGTGAGTTGATACACAGGACAGGCTTAGCTGTGATCTTATGAGTTCACGCACGGTCTAGTGTTTGTTGGGCCAAGGCTCAACCTACAGAGATAAGGATGAAAATGAAATATGTTTTGGCGGTATGGTTGTTCTTGTTGTCGAATCAAATGGCTTTTGCATTAAATCCTGTACAAGCATGGTACGCCGGTCTTATTGTGGGAGGAAGTAAGGCGAATAGTATTGATTTTACTGTGCTGATGCCTATTCGTGACATGGTTGGTCCTGGCTCAATTAGCTATACGGTGCTTGGTAATCTGGGAGGACAGCTTGGGTATCGAATGAAACAGTTTCGTGTTGAAGGGGAGGTGTTGTATAACAACAATCCCTATAAACATTTAACAATCAATGGGGTTGATATTCCAAATAATGGGAGTCCTGCAACCACAGTACAACAATTGTCTATCCAGTCAAAAACAGTGACGAATCCTTTTACATTTACTGGTTATACGAATACATATGCACTAATGTTTAATGGTATTTATGATATTTATATCCCAGAGTATACAGAGCATGTTGTGCCTTATGTGGGATTAGGTATTGGGTATCAGCATGTAGAGAATAATTTAAAGTTTTTTAACAATGGTATTGTTACTCCTCTTTCGGTATTTGGCGAAATTGCGAATAATGTTGCAGGGCAAGCGATTGTTGGATTGAGTTATTATGTGAATGATTACATGTCGTTTAGTTTTGATGGTCGATATTTATCATCTCTACAAACCAATGAGGCGGATTCTCTATTAATTACATTTAAACATCGCCCTCAGCTGTATTCCATTAATTTTGTTTTTAATTCGGCGTTTAATTTGGGCTAATACATGCAAGGATGAAAACATGATGATTAAAAAAACACTACACATCATAGGCTGTATTGTACTTTTTGGACCATTTTCAATGGCTAATGCGTTTTGTATCAGCAGTGTATGCAAGGCTCGGGGGCCTGGTTATAATTGTCATTCAATAGCGGATTCTCCAGAATGGGTATGCCGTAAAGCGGCTTCAGACACGCCGTCTATAACATCCGTTGTTGTCTCAACGCCAATGCCTGTACACACCTCAACACCTGTGCCCGCACCAGCACCTGTGTCCGCACCAGCACCCGTGCCAGCACCAACACCTGTGCCAGCACCAGCGTCTGTGCCCGCACCAACACCTGTGCCAGCACCTGCA
>CAZNVR010000120.1:3946-6359 GCA_964576655.1 uncultured Legionella sp.
CTGTGCCCGCACCAACACCTGTGCCAGCACCTGCATCACAAGAATGATGCAAGGGATTTTACATCTGTAAAAAAACTTACCGTCTTTTTGAACGAAGTAAAGCGGTTTCCTGTATAACACTAGCGAGATATCTATTGTTCGCGAAGGCTCGTTAGTCTAGATGTGCGTGCCTGCGTGAACCGACTCTATTTTTTTTTATATAAACCATAGAACACTTGACCAGCTTTCTTTTGTTTTATTTGTTCCCAAAGCTCAATGTTTAATGTTATTTCATGTGAGGATTCAATATATACCAATCCGTTTTTTGCTAATAACGATGTGTTTTCTAACAGCGCTATGCAATCGGGCAGGTGATTTTGGCTAAAAGGTGGATCTAGAAAAATGAGATCGAATTGTTCTTTACTTTGCCTCATGTAAGCACAGGCATCCGTGTTGAGGACGGTTAATTTACCTGAGTTAAATGTTTGTGCTATTTTATTCAAATGAGTAAACGCTACAGGTGATTGCTCGATAAAAACCACTTGACGTGCTCCTCGTGAAAAGGCTTCAAATCCTAATCCACCACTGCCTGCAAAGGCATCCAGACAGCAGGCATCTCTGATTGTATGCATTAACCAATTAAACAGTGTTTCACGTACTCTATCAGGTGTTGGTCTTAGCCCATCAATAGCAGGAAAATTTAATTTTTTACCCCGATATTGGCCACCAATAATGCGAATGTTTTGGTTCATGTACGCCCCACTGTGATTTGAACGAGTTGATTAGTCTTCACGTGTCTTTGAAATGCTTGTTTAATATCATCAAGACTTACGGCATTGATATGATGAATATAAGTTGTCAGAAAGTCTTTGGGCAAATGATAGAAGGTCAGTCTAAGTAGCATATTTGCTATATGTCTATTACTTGCTAAAGACATAGGAAAGCTACCTGTTAAATATTGTTTCGCGGCAATGAGCTCCTGTTCATCAGGCCCTGTTTGAATAAACGAGTCAAGTGTGTTACGAGTAACATCGATTGCCAGTTTTGCCTGAGGGTGTTGAGTGGAAAATGCAACGATAAAAGGGCCGATCCCTGGCATGGGTAAAAACGTGCTATTCACCCCATAGGTTAAGCCTCGTTTTTCACGTAACTCAAACCCTAATCTTGAGCCCAATGAGCGCCCACCTAAAATATAACTGCCCACTTGTAAGGCAAAATAATCGTTATCTTGATGAGTGATGCCTAATTGGCCTAAGCGTATCGCTGTTTGTGAAGTAGGCTGCTGAACTTCAATATTCAGTTCGTTTGTTAATGAATGGGCATGAGGAATCGGTGAAGGGGGAGAGCCTTGGGGTAAGTCTTTGGTGATGAGTTCGGCAAGTGTATGGGCAGATGCATTATCAATCGCTCCCACTAAAACAATCACCGCATTTTTACTGACGACATACTGTCGATAAAATTGAAGTATATCGTCTCTGGTTAATCCCTCAACGGTATTATAACGACCCATCGTTGGATGGGCATAAGGATGTTGTTTATAAAGCGCGCTGTAAAATGTTTCTTCAGCCACCATATCCGCGGATTCATTACTTTGTTTTATTAACATTAATTGTTGATTTTTTTCACGCGCAAACGCATCTTTGGGGAAGTCAGGATGATTAATGATTAACGCAAATAGGTCTGTTGCTTGTTTCAACGCTTTTGGTTCTGTTAAGGTTCTTAATGACAGCATCATCATGTCTTTGGTGTTTGCATTAGCAAACTGTGCGCCCACTTCTGCAAATTTATCAGCAATTAAACCAGCATTTAAGCCACCATTGCCTTGATCTAGCAAACTTGTTGTTAACGCACTTAAACCCAACTTTGATCCATCATAGGCAGAGCCTGCTGCAAAAGCTACGATGATATCCAGCATAGGTACCTCAAGCGCTTGATAAAATACAACGTGTGCACCGTTACTGGTATCCCATTCTTGAGTTTGAAGTGAACTGGCAAATAGAGGTTTGAAAATAATAAGAAGGATGAATGCTCCTATAACGCGGCATGATTTCATTGGGTTTTTTCCTCAGGAATTAACTGTGCTTGAGTAAGGTTTTTTTCTTGAAAATAACGCTGGGCTGTGGTTTGGATTTGTTCTGGAGTGATCTGTTTAATTTGATCTATATATAAATCAATAACCTTGCTATCTAGACCGATCGTTGCAAGTATCCCTAGTTCCATGGCTTGCCCCTCAATACTGTCTCGCTCAAATATTTTTTGCGCAATGATTTGATTTTTTATTCTTTCAAGCTCGTTGGGTTTGACTAACTCCGTTTGCAGTCGTTTAATTTCAGCTAATATTCCAGTTCTTAATTCGGTTAAGGAATGTGCTTTATTGGGTGCACCTAGCATCACAAATTGAGTTTGATAGCGTGCAAACTTATTGAAGTTTACA
>CAZNVR010000121.1:0-6343 GCA_964576655.1 uncultured Legionella sp.
CCTATTGCTGGTATGGCGGATGAGTCTCGTCACTGGTACGGCTTGCAATTTCATCCAGAAGTGACCCACACTGTTCAAGGGTTAAGAATTTTACAGCGCTTTGTAGTTGATATTTGTCAGGCCAATACGGAATGGACTCCTGGAAACATTGTTGAGCAAGCCATTGAAAAAATTCAAAAACAAGTTGGTAAACAAACGGTTTTATTAGGTCTTTCCGGAGGCGTTGATTCGTCGGTTGTGGCGGCTTTATTGCATCGTGCAATTGGTGATCAATTGGTTTGTGTATTCGTTGATACGGGCCTTTTAAGACTCCATGAAGCCAATCAGGTGATGGCAATGTTTAGCCAACACATGGGGATTAAAATCATTGCGGTGGATGCAGAAAAAACCTTTTTAAATGCATTGTCTGGTGTGGTATGTCCTGAAGAAAAACGAAAAATTATAGGCCGTACTTTTATTGAAATTTTTGATGAAGAAGCAAAACATTTACCTGATGTGGCCTGGCTTGCACAAGGCACAATTTATCCTGATGTGATTGAGTCAGCAGGTATAAATAAAAATGGTGTATCGCATGTGATTAAATCCCACCATAATGTGGGTGGGTTACCAGAAACCATGAATCTTAAATTGTTAGAACCGATACGTGAATTGTTTAAAGATGAGGTTCGTAAAATTGGGCTTGAGCTAGGTTTGCCTTTTGACATGGTTTACCGTCATCCTTTTCCAGGGCCAGGTCTTGGTGTGCGAATTTTAGGTGAAGTTAAAAAAGAATACGCGGATATTTTAAGACAAGCAGATGCTATTTTTATTCAAGAATTAAGAAACGCTGATTTATATAACAAGGTTAGCCAAGCATTTGCGGTATTTTTACCTGTTAAAAGTGTTGGTGTTATGGGTGATGGCCGCCGTTATGATTATGTTATCTGTTTGCGCGCTGTTGAAACCATTGATTTTATGACGGCTCATTGGGCTCATTTACCTTGGGATTTTCTGGGACTTGTTTCGAATCGTATTATCAATGAAGTCGCTGGGGTATCACGCGTTACATATGATATTTCAGGTAAGCCTCCAGCAACCATTGAATGGGAGTGAATGACACTTATTGGATGCAGCACGCCTTAGATTTGGCTCATCTGGCTGCTGCTCAAGGTGAAGTTCCTGTGGGTGCTGTACTTGTTAATGAACACAATAAGTTATTGGGTCAAGGTTTTAATCAAGTTTTACAAAACAATGACCCTACAGCACATGCGGAAATAATAGCAATCCGTGCCGCGGGAATGCGTTTAAATAATTACCGTCTTCAAAATACAACGCTTTATGTCACACTAGAGCCTTGCTGTATGTGCGCAGGTGCTTTGGTACATGCTCGTGTAAAACGTGTGGTATTTGCTACACGAGATCTAAAAGCAGGGGCTGCGGGTTCCATTTATAATCTTTTACAAGGCTATCCATTAAACCATCAAATCCAGATTGATGAAGGTTTTTTGCAGCATAACTGCGCTGAATTATTAACCAATTTTTTTAAGAGTAAGCGGTTATAATAGCCCATGACAACAAAATGGTTTATTTTTTGAAATAATGCAATGTTGTTCTATACTCTGTATATTAGATGATCTAATGGAGACTATAGTGCTTTCAAATCATACGACTTCTCAGCTAAATAATCACTCAGCTGAATCAACACAAATTTCTACACTCATTTCTCATTTAAAAAGAAACGTTCTTTTTGAATCGGTTACTATGAAAAGAGAAGAGTTCGCCGTTCGAGAGGATATTTTTAATCAATTAGAAAAGTGCAACACGTTTAATGAAGTAAAAACCGTTTGCATGAATTGTCGTCAACTTAAATCCAAAAGCCATAATCTAGACTCTTTTATCAACGTCGCTGTTAACGCGACGAGTTTAAATGATTTACAGCATAACTTACCGTTTTTACAAGCGGCTCAAGCTCGACGAGAACCATCCATGTTTCCAGCGGCTCCTCAAGTTATTCAGACTCCTCAAATTCTTCAGACTCATCAAGTGCAATTACCAGAAATTATCAAGTGCTTTGAGAGGATGTTAATTAATGAGGGTATGGATGCTCATTATAGAGTATGCGCTCAGGGGCAACATGTATGCATACGAGAAAGTACAGCAAATCCTCCGGATATAGCACTTAAGAATAAACTGAATTCAATGATGACGTTTTTAGTTAATGTTCGTGCGATGACGTTTGCTCAAACAACCTTAGAGGTTGTAGATCAGTTGAATCGTGTAAGCAGCTGTCCTGCCATTGAGATTCAAAACATCGATTTTTTTAAAATAAAACAATTCGATATGAAAGTAGATTTTCGTAATATACGAAACAATAACCTACCCAATAATGATATGGGTGAAGACGCTCATCATACCAAGCCATATAAGTAAATAGGCACAATCTAGCAGCGAGTTTTGTTTTTATTAACATCGTATGGTGTCAAACTCCCAAAGGGGTGACACCGTTTTTATTGTTATGATGTTGTATTTTTAAACTGAACTCTGATAAGCATCATTGAAATAACCCTGGTTGGATTCAATCCAGGGCGAGCTCATGAGTAGTCAACATGACCTCACTGAATGTGAAATTTCGTCTTGGCAAACGTTAGCGAAGCAATTGTGGTTCAGCGCACAGAACCCTCGACTGCTTTGCCTTTGGCTCGCAGAGACGCAAGTTAGTTCGGAGCGTTTTTCAGCCCCGGTCTATACGCTCGTAAAGACGAAATGGTAAAGCACCCCAGGGATTCAATCAATACTGCCACAGACGCTAGGGTCTGTATTTAGGTTACTTAGACGCTTTAACAATACAGTTGTGAGTGATTCTTGTTCTTGATGATTGAGACGATGTCCTAAATGATTCGTGATATAAAACATATCCTCTACACGTTCACCTGCTGTTGTTATTTTAGCGCTGTGTAAATGAATATTAAGTTGTAAAAATATCTGACTAATTTGCGCTAATAAACCAGGTTTATCACTGGCAACTAAAAAAAGACATGTGTACTCTCGTGCTTTGTCTTCACTGTATGTGATTTGGGGTGTTAAATTAAAATGTGCTTGAGTACGAGAAAGCCTGCGTTGCGTAATCATGGGTATTTGTGTCGTATTTGTTAAATGCTCCTTTAATGCTTGATGAATGATAGCAATACGTTGTTTATCAAAAAATGCATGATTTTTTTCATCAAGAATCACATACGTGTCTAGATCAAACTGATTTGAGCAAATGGTAATATTAGCTTCTTGAATGGTGACGTGTTGGTTATTAAGAATGGTTGTAGTGATCGTAAAACGTTCATCACAATGAGGCATATAAATAAATATTTCAGTGCCACCTTGACTATGATGTGGCAAAATGATGATTAAAGGAAAGGTGTTACACTCTAAAATAGCCATGGTGTGACGCGCAATCAGTTCCGGCGATTCATGTAAAAAATAATTGTCTTTGAAATGTTGCCAAAGTGCATGAATGGTTTCTGTTAAGTATCCTTTCTTGATTAATAATTCCAATGCATGTTGACGCCTGGCATTAATGATGCTCGTTTGGTTAAGTAAGGTTTGTTTGCCACTCATTGCTTTTTTTGTTGATAAATACAGTTCTTTTAATAAAGAGTCTTTCCAAGCATTCCAAAGAGCGGGATTTGTTGCACAAATATCAGCAACAGTTAGTAAATAAAGATAATCTAAATGGCGAATATCAGGAAGTTTTGCACAAAAATGTTGAATTGTTATCGGATCATAAATATCTTGGCGTTGAATGATTTTTGACATAAGTAAATGATTCTGCACCAACCATATCAGTAGCTTTTGATCAGGACTACTTAAATCATGCCGTTTTGCGAATTGTTCTGCATCTAATGCACCTAATTCAGAATGATCGCCTCCACGTCCTTTTGCAATATCATGAAATAGTCCTGATAAATATAATATCTCATGAGAGGGTAGGTTTGACATCACATGAGATGCTAAAGCAAATGTTTGTGCATATTCTTCTGTGTTGAACCGTCCCATGTTGCGTATTACAAATAATGTATGTTGCTCTACGGTGTATACATGAAATAAATCATATTGCATTTGGCCTGTGACGGCTGAAAAACTATCTAGATAATGCCCTAGAACACCATAACGACTCATGTGCTGTAATGCATCATATGGATTATTGCCTGTTTTTAATATAGCCATAAAAAGCGTGTTAATATCACTGTCTGTACGAAATTGTTCAGTGATTAGATACAAATGTTGACGAACCAATCGTATGGTTTTGGCGCGTACGCCATTAATTGCTGGATATTGAGATAGTAATAAAAATAACTTGATTAATGCAGGCGGGTGATCTTGAAACACTTTAGTATGTCGTACGTCAATGCAGTTGTTAACCAACTGAAACCATTCATCAAGTATTGTGATAGGCAAGATGTGCTTATGCAACATATTTTCAGCAAAGCCTTGTAATAACATTTCATTCAATCCACGAGTTCGTTTAATGATATTAAAATAAGATTTCATGAATTGTTCTATTGCCAGCGATTGGGTATTATTTTTAAAATCAAATAATGCGGAGAGTTTGATTTGATAATCAAAGAGCAAGCGCTCTTCCTTTTTTCCAGTCAACATATGTAGTGCAAAACGTACGCTCATTAAAAAATTCTGACAATACATGAGCTCTTCAAGTTCTTTTTCTGTAATAAATCCATAATGAATGCCATCAGATAATCGTTTAATTCCAAACGAGCGCTTTCCAATAGCTAGAATAATTTGTAAATCACGTAACCCACCTGGTCCATATTTTATATTAGGCTCAAGATTATATGCCGTTTCATTGTATTTTTTATAACGCGTATTTTGTTCACGTTGTTTTGCAAAGAAGTAATCATGGCTCGGCCACATGTGTATGGGATGAATTTGATACATGAGTTCATCCATAAGTTGTTTGCGTCCGCACAACAAATGCATATCCAAAAGGCTTGAGATCACACTTAATTCTTGATGAGCGAGTTCAGCACACTCAATGACCGTGTTAATTTGGTGGCCTACAGTTAACCCAATGTCCCAACAATCTTGAATTAATTGTTCAATGATGGGTAAAACTGAGTTTGAAGCAGGTTCATCATATAAAAATAATAAATCGATATCTGAATGAAGCAATAATTCGCGTCGTCCGTATCCACCTAAAGCAATCAGACATAGATTATGATGCTCAAGTTTATAGTGATGAAATAACTGAATTAAAATGTCATCAATATATGTGGCTAGTTTATGCGTCAGTATTGTAATAGGGCTTTTATTAGAAAATTCAGTACAAAGATTATCTTTAAACTGTTGAAGCGCATATTTAAGATGTTGATTATGAGGATTCATGTTTTATAGTGGTAAAAACACCCCTTTCTCTTTAATGGGAGAAAGGGGTCGTTTAATTAGTCATTTTTCATGTGTTTAGCTTTCCACTCAGCCATCATTTTATTCATTTTAGCTTTTTGAGCATCAGTTAAAACCATGTCTATATCATGTCTTACCATAACACGGGTTTTCATGATTGAACCTAATAATTCTTTCTTTTGATCGATTAATTTATCAATTTTAGCTTCATCTACTTCTTTAGCCGCAGCTTGTTCATTTAACTGCATGCGAATAGAACGCATTTCATCAAACTTAGGTTTCATGTCTTCACGTGCTTTATCGCTAATGGCTTGAATTTTAGTTTTTTGTTCAGCTGTTAAATCCAGTTTTTCAGCCATTTGTACATAGCGATCGCCTGATTCATAAGTCGTTTTGCAACCACAAGCTAAAACAACTTGGCTCATTGAAAGGGATAAAGCAAACGCTGAGAGTAAAATGATTTTTTTATTCATAATATTGTCCTTAATAAAGTTGATAGTACACGATTGAGTATAGAGCATTTATTGGATTTATCTATGTTACATCAAAAATTTGTTATTGCTGAACAAGTGATACTGTGGCATACTTTGCGCGATCATAGTTTGTGCTATGTCGGCGCAACATATCAATGTTTGCGTTTTTAACTACACACACGGTTCGTCACATATAGCGGGGTCCCTTAAGGGTGCTGTATGGGAAGCGTGGAGGCATAACCCTGGAGAAATACATGAAAGTTAGTATGCGTGAATTACTAGAAGCTGGTGCACACTTTGGCCACAGAACACGTTTTTGGAACCCAAAAATGGGTGAATACATTTTCGGATCACGAAATAAAATCCATATTATTGATCTTGAAAAAACAATGCCAATGTTAAATGACGCTTTAAATTATGTAGGTCGTTTAGCTCAAAAAGATGCGAAAATTTTGTTTGTTGGTACAAAACGTGCTGCA
>CAZNVR010000122.1:0-6326 GCA_964576655.1 uncultured Legionella sp.
CTCATTGACGAACTAGATGAAAAAGAATTAGATGACAACAGAAGCTATTATTCTGCTTGCATTTTTGCATTAGATATTTGTGTAGCCCAATTGCAATCAGCGATTGAAGGTCGTAATAAACTAGCGGAACGAACGCTGTTGCAACTCATGGATTATATGGCAGCAGCCATTCTTCGTGGCCAGCACACCTTAAGTTTTTGGTTGCCTATTCTTAATGCTTTTTATGAAGTTCATGTTGAATTATCTCCCAATCTAAAAAATGCCTACCTTGAGCTGGCAAATAATGAAGATAATTTATCACCTGAAGAAGAATTATCGCATCTTGATTCCATTCGTGATCTCATTGAAGAATTGGCTGATTTGTCTGTATTTGATATCACAGAAAATTTCTTTGCTCAAAGTTATGCCATGCCTCCTGATTTTTTTATTGATTTAGTCGCTGATTTATATAGCATTGAAGAAGGCATTGACATTGCATTATTAACATTACTTCATCCAAAACAAGACGTACGGGATGTGGTGATCTCAGCACACGAGCAGCTATTAACTAATGTAACATTAAGCTCTGTATCATTATCTCGTTTGCAAGCCATTAAACATTGGTATCCTGAAGCATATCATGCCCAATTTAATCGTTGGATCAAAGATCAACGAAAAAAAGGCGTGGTATTTATGAAACCTGCCACACCAACAAAAGCTCTACGTCTTAAAGCCAGTGAAGTCGATGGTAGTGGCGCTCAAGGTATCTTTATCCATCTTCATAAAAACCGTAAGAATCGTTTATGTGGACTGTTATATAAACAAAATGTTGGCATTAAAGATGCGTGGATTACGCCAGAAATTTCACGAGCAGACGTTGCTCATTATTATGATGAAGCCTTTGATGACAGTGTCACATTGCGTGACATCGATATGCCCTATTTGTTAATGATGACCAATCATTTTTTAGCAATAACTCTCGCTAACGGGAGCATGCCTGATTTACATTTATTAGAAATCCAGGAAGAACTCGGTTTTCATTTTTTACCTCAACCTCTAGACAGTGCTTATTTGATTGAACAATTAGGTGTTCAAATCAGCCCATTTACATATGAAGCCATGCGCGAATCATTAAAGCGCTCCAAATCCTGGCCTAAAAATAAACGATTCACCGAATCCTGGTATATTGAAAATGTTGAGATCGATAAATTAGTCAATCAACGTTGTAGTTTTGTAGATGGAGTACGCGTATGCCTTATGGATGAGGCGATTGATGCGGTATTCAATCATGAAATGGAATTGCATCGAGACCATTGGCTGTTTCATTTTTTATGGATTACGCTCTGGCTGAAAGCACATGCTCGTAAAAATGAAAAAACCTGGCAAGACAGTTTTTTTATTGTCAATGCGATTCAAACCGGGATGCCTCTCGATACAATTCCTATCATGCAAGAAATATGTCGTAATTCTGTTTTAAACAGCATTGACACAATGCATGAGCGTCGTACCCATTTAAATAAACAATAAAACACACTTATCTACGTACAATAGGCAAAGCACCACTTCGATACGTAGCGCAACCTTGTTTATTATCAGCATCATGTCCTGTGTAATTATAATAACCAGGATTCCAAAATGCAGGGCCATAGCCATTAGGGATACTATAAGGGCCCGCACCCACGGTATAGCCAGTATATCCTGGCTCATAGGCATCATAACTGACTTCATCATTCGCTCCACCACCAACAACACAACCACTAACCGCGAACGACAGCACACAAACAGCGACAATTGATTTATTCATAATCACATCCTTGTTTATACTGTATGTTCAGTATATGCAGCATTTGGCATCAAATCAAACCGATTGAACTATATAAGTTATGTATGTAGTGATAGTAGTCGAAAAGAAACACGGTTAGTTCTTGAATTCACCAGGCGAAGACAAATATTCTCTCAGTCAACCTCATTTGTCATGTGCCGAGATAAACTGTAATCTTAATTATGCAAGTGAACTTTTTTAGAAAAACATGATTACAATGAATTATTATGTCTATATCTTATTGTGTAACAATGGCAATTATTACACCGGTTATACTACGAACCTCAAACGTCGTTATCAAGAACATTTGGATGGCAGTATCAAATGCAAGTATACACGAAGCTTTAAGCCTTTAGCGTTAGCTCAGAGTTGGTCTACGTTTGATAATAAATTAGAAGCATTAAAAATGGAGCGATTTATTAAAACATTATCTAAATCTGCCAAAAAAAACTTAATATTAAATCCTGAACAATTAACGCATTCATTTCAGTGTGAAACATATAACACCCAATTAATCCAAACTAGAGTATGGAATGAAAAATATAATTCTTGCCACCGGTAATCAAGGAAAAATCAACGAGCTCAAAGCAATGCTTCCCTCATACCATTGTATTTCGCAACGCGCATTAAACATTCATGATGCAACAGAAGATGGATTGAGTTTTATTGAAAATGCAATCATTAAGGCCCGTCATGCAAGTCATTTAAGCAGCCAACCTGCATTAGCTGATGATTCCGGATTAGTGGTGCCCGCTTTAAACGGTGCGCCAGGCATTTATTCCGCACGCTTTGCAGGTCAACATGCCAATGATGCAGAAAATATTCAATTATTGCTTGCACGTATGGCAAACATTCCAGAACAACAAAGACAAGCTTATTTTTATTGCGCAATTGTGTTGATTCAGCATGTAAATGATCCAACACCCATGATTGCAACAGGAACACTTTCCGGCCATATTGCTCATGAATGCCTTGGTGACAATGGTTTTGGATATGATCCAGTGTTTTATCTACGCAATTATCAATGTACACTAGCTCAATTACCTGCTGAGATTAAAAACAAAATTAGCCATCGAGCCATTGCGTTAAATCAGCTTCAACAACAAATGACATTAAACGCTGAAATCATATGGTAGAAGAACGTAACGCCTTATTTGCACAAGCCTATCAGTTGCAACAAGAGAATCAACTCGAACAAGCCATTCGTCTTTATGAGCGGCTAATTGCGCAAGATCCAACTCATCTTGATGCGTTGCGTTTTTCAGCGCTTGCACATGCTCAACTAGGCAATATCTCCGACACCCTTGTGCTGTTAACAAAAGCGTTAGAACAAGCACCTCAAGACGCAAATTTACATAATAATTTAGCGAATGCTTATAAAGTACAGCACAAACATAACCAAGCGATTCATCATTACCAAAAAGCAATCGATATAGAACCCAATTATGCCCAAGCACATAATAATTTAGCGAGTATCTATACTCTGCAAAATAATTATCAACAAGCCCTTAAACATTATTGTGCAGCCGTACAATCACAGCCTGATTTTACGGCTGCGCACTATAATCTAGGTTTGTTATTTCTAAAATATCATGAGCTCGATGCTGCAAAAAAACAATTTAACAACGTCATTGCATTACACCCCGAGCACTTGGATGCCCATTTTTATCTAGGTGTCTTGTATTTAGATGCTCAACACCTGGTTGAGGCTGAAAACGCTTTTCAAACAGTGTTATCACTTAACAATGAACATGTGTTTTCATTAACGAATTTAGGCGTGATTGCGTTAAAACACGAGCAACACCAACTGGCCATTGATTATTTTACCAAAGCATTAGCCTTTGATCCGAGCAATGTTGAAGCACGTAATAACATGGCGGCAACATTTATTCACCATGACCGATACGAAAACGCATTAACTCATTATTGTTTATTGCTAGAGCACGACCCAAACAATAGTGAATACCTTTATAATTCAGGTGTAGCTCAAATGGCATTGGGACATTTAACAGAGGCCATCACATTATTTGAACAGGTATTACAATACAATACACAACACTTTGCAGCGCTTAACAATTTAGCCGCCATCCAAATTCGCCTAGGCCATCGCCAAGAGGCAATAACACTGCTACAACGAGCCGTTACGGCTAACCCCAGCGATACGGCTAGCCAATTTATGTTGAATGCACTAATAGGAAAAAATAAAAAACCCACCCCCTGCTCTGATTACATTCATAATTTGTTTAATAATTACGCATTATATTATGACCAACACATGCAAGGCTCATTAAACTACAACCTGCCTTTTAGTATCATTACTGCATTAAATCAATTGGGCTTTACTCATTTTAAACACACGCTTGATTTAGGATGTGGAACAGGTTTAAGTGGTTTGGTTGTTAGAAATGCCAGTGAACACTTAACAGGGGTTGATATCGCTGAAAAAATGCTGGCTCAAGCACGTGAAAAGCATATTTACGATGATTTAATTGAAGCGGAGCTATTAAGTTATTTACAAGATCACGCAACCCAATATGATTTAATAATAGCCGCAGATGTATTGCCCTATTCAGGCGATTTACAGCCACTATTCTCGGTCATCAAACAGCACCTAACGTCAAAAGGTCTATTTGTATTTAGTATTGAAATAAGTCAATCTGAGTATTGGGAATTACAAGACAGTGCGCGCTTCTGCCATCATCCAGACTATATACAACAATTATGTGTACAAGAGCAGCTGAATGTATTGCATCAAGAAAAATTAGTCGCCAGACAACAAAACACGCAAAATGTATACGTGATGTTATATGTTTTAAGCTCAAATCCTTGAGCGGGCAAAGAAACAACGTGAGAAGTCTCGTCCGTTAACCCCCAACAACAGACTCCTCACCTAAGATTATGATTATCTAGGCGAATTGCTATGTGATGCCTCTGAATCATCGCCTTTTTGTTGTCCCATTCTTCTTTTATATCCTTCACTAGCAGGCAACTCCTTGTCAAGAGGCCCACTAACTGACAATGACTCCGCCAATGAATGCACAGTACTTTCAAGTGCAACTGCATTGGCTTGATAAGCCTCTTTATCAGCCAAATTTTCAGGGGATGGGATAACGCCGTCTAACATATCCTTAAGTTCGGCAGCTGAAACAAGTTCTTGAGAATTGGGTAGGCCTGGTGCATTCACTCGAGTATAAAGCTGATGTAAACGCGCAAATGGGGCAACTGCTGCGATCATTAAGGTAGCAGCTCCCATCACCGAAATGATCAAACCTTCTGATAACAAACTTTTTTTCGAACCCGCTATCAGAGCAGGAAGAATACTCAATGATGCCATAATTAATCCTATAGCGGTGCCCAGAACCCCTGAAATAGCGAGATTTATCGGTGCAATAACGACCATCGCCATATCTTTTGCCAGGGTATCTCCCATTGGATTATGATCCACAGGATATTGATATTTTCCCTGGCCATAAGGTTTATGCTCATTTTCACCAAAAGCTAATGCTACAACCTGCTCATATTGATCTAGACGATCTATATAAAATTTTTCCCCACGTTCCAATTCACCTTGCTTTTGGGCGTATTTTTGAAATTCATCTCTCAGGTCCTGTGCTAGTTGCTGTTGATCTTTCTCATCCGGCTTAGTCATATTTTTTCCCCTGATTTTTTTGTTGATAACCTAAGTATAGGACTGATTTTTTTTTTTTCAAATCAGGTGAAAAATATCATTTTAAAAGAGAAATTATTCGATCAGAGAGGGGGGCGGTGAATACAAAGTTTACGCTCTTGTATCCACCGATGCATATCAAATTAAAAAGGTATCGCTAAAGCGGAATCGATATTCTGTAGTTGGGTTTTAAACAACGCTTGAATTTCACCCAAACTTGCAACATCGTCTGCTTCAAAGCGTGCGACCAGGCAAGGGGTTGTATTTGAAGCACGAACAAGCCCCCACCCGTTTATAAACTCCACCCGCAATCCATCAATCGTAATCATTTCCGCATTACAAAAACTGGCTTTTTCACAAAAACGTTGCATAAATGCAAATTTATCTTCATCTGCAATAAAAATTTTAATTTCAGGGGTATTCACACTATTAGGAATTGCATCAAATTGCTCACTTACGGTCAAATGAGATGTGCTAATAATTTCTAATAATCGACACGCGCTATACAGCGCATCATCAAACCCATACCACCGATCTTTAAAGAATAAATGCCCACTCATTTCACCGGCAAGGGCGGCAGACTCTTCTTTCATTACGCGTTTAACTATTGAGTGTCCTGTTGGGCACATTTTAGCAACACCACCCGACTGACTAATCACATCCGCTAAATGAGATGAGCATTTAACATCATAAACAATGGTAGAGCCTGGTTTACGTGCTAATAACTCCTGAGAGTAAAGCATCATGAGACGATCAGGACAAATCATTTCACCCGTATTGGTCACAACCCCTAAACGATCTGCGTCACCATCAAACGCCAAACCAATATCTGCCTGATGCAATGCTACCGCGGCCTTA
>CAZNVR010000123.1:0-6317 GCA_964576655.1 uncultured Legionella sp.
TAACGATTTAAGGAATCACGTAATCCTTGCGAAAAACGCTCTAACCAAAGTTTATTGTATTCAGGTAAGGTTAATGCTAGCGTTATCCAAGCAGGTGAACCACCCATTGCAGCAATATCACTAACATTAACCATGACCGCTTTACAAGCAATGTCGTACGCATCCCATGTTGTGCAAAAATGTACATCAGCAACAAGGGTATCACTACTCACTAGTAACTGTTGTTCTGCAGGAATATTTAAACATGCCGCATCGTCACCAATCCCAAACACTACATCTTGACGAGTTGTAATAATAGACTGAAAAAACGCTTTAATTAAACCAAACTCATCCATGACCAAGACTAATTTCAATCGTTCGCACTTGTTGTGCTAAATTATTCAACACTCCATTGACATATTTGTGACCATCTTGCGATCCAAATGATTTAGCAAGTGATACAGACTCATCAAGGATCACACGATATGGAATGTCAGGACAATGCAACAACTCATAAGTGCTTATTCGCAATATGGTCAACTCAATAGGATTTAAGCTATGAATAGGACGGTCTAAAAAAGGAATAAACGATTCTTCCAATGCATGAAGTTGTGCTGGAATAGTGTGTAATAATCGACGAAAATACTCATCGTCTACTTTTAACATGTCATTTGCAACACGAAACTGCGCTTCAATTTCAGTCAACTCTGTGTTGGACATCAGCCACTGGTATAATGCTTGTAAGGCGAGTTTTCTGGCTCGACGCTTGCCTTTAATTGTTTGATTCATTTCTACAAATACCTCTAGCCTGATTGTATATTCAATCCCATATTTACTTTAAAAGCATAGCTATGGGCTATAATGGTTCATCGTTCATTTGATCGATAGTCTCGCGAAACTCGCTGATATCTTTAAAACGCTTATATACAGATGCAAAACGTATATAAGCCACGTGGTCCATACGATATAATTGCTCCATTACCCACTCACCAATTTGATGAGAATTCACTTCGCGCTCACCCAGACGTCTAATTTTTTGCATGATAGCCACAAGTGCTTCTTCAAGTGCATCCACGCTCACAGGCCTTTTTTCCAAAGCACGCAACATACCTGCTCGTAAATTATCAATAGAAAATGGTTTTCGCCGACCATCTCGTTTGATAATTAAAGGCATAATTAATTCAGCCACCTCAAACGTAGTAAAACGCTCATGACATAAAAAACATTCTCGCCGTCGACGAACCTGCTCACCTTCTGCAACCAAGCGCGAATCAACAACGCGGGTGTCTGTTGCATGACAAAATGGACAATACATATTAACGATAAACCGGAAATTCGCGGCACAATGTCAACACTTGTTGTTTAACGCGAGCAATCATAGTTTCATCCTCAATGTGATCTAATACATCGGCTATCCAACCGGCTATGATAATTATTTCTTTTTCTTTAAAACCACGCGTTGTTACAGCTGGTGTGCCTAAACGTAAACCACTTGTCACAAAAGGAGAGCGGGGGTCGTTGGGAACTGTATTTTTGTTAACCGTAATGTTAGCACGACCTAACGCCGCATCAGCCTCTTTGCCTGTAATATTTTTATTAACCAAATCAACCAGCATTAAATGGTTTTCTGTACCACCCGATACAATATTAAACCCTCGCTCTTGTAACACTCGAGCCATGGTTTGTGCATTTAACACCACCTGCTTTTGATACACTTTAAATTCAGGTAAGAGCGCTTCTGCAAATGCAACCGCTTTTGCAGCAATAACATGCATTAAAGGTCCACCTTGTGTGCCAGGAAAAACAGCTGAATTTAATTTTTTTTCAATAACTTCATTTGCTTTAGCAAGAATTAAACCACCACGTGGGCCACGCAATGTTTTATGAGTGGTGGTCGTGACCACATCTGCATAAGGAATCGGTGAAGGATAAATTCCTGCTGCAATCAACCCTGCAACATGGGCCATATCAACCATTAAATAGGCACCTACGCGATCAGCAATCGCTCTAAAACGAACCCAATCCATTTGTTGAGAGTAAGCAGAAAAACCTGCAATAATTAATTTAGGTTGATGCTCAATTGCGCAGGCTTCAACCGCATCATAATCAATGATACCTTGTTCATTAACCCCATATGAGACAGAGCGATACAATTTACCAGAAAAGTTGACTGTCGAACCATGGGTTAAATGACCACCGTGCGACAAAGACATACCTAGAATTAAATCACCAGGCTCAAGCAAAGCCATTAATACAGCTGCATTTGCTTGTGATCCAGAATGAGGTTGTACATTCACATAATCAGCCGCAAATAATTGTTTCGCACGAGATATTGCTAAATTTTCTGCAACATCAACGTACTCACATCCGCCATAATAACGTTTATCAGGATAGCCTTCGGCATATTTATTGGTAAGCACACTACCTTGCGCTTGCATCACACGTGGACTTGCATAATTTTCAGACGCTATCAATTCGATGTGGTCTTCTTGCCTGCGACGTTCTTCTTCCATAGCATGCCACAACGCATCATCAAATCCTGCTATAGTATCGTTGTTATAAAACATATGCCTCCTTACTTCACGATAAGGTTGTTGCTAACCTGATTTACGCCAAACGTATTATCGGCAATAATACCAGCGCGCTCTTTAATTCTACTGTTATTTACAAAGCCACTCAGTTGAACATTGTTTTTATATGTTCTAACTTTGATTGACATCGCAGCTTGAGCTCCTAACATATCAACCAAGCGCCCCTTAACCTTAGCGGTTGTAGCTGTACTATCTAAATATTCGCCGGTACTTTCACTGGTTTTTGTAGCGCCACAAGCTGTTAGTGCTACGATTATAACAGCCAATAGAGACCCTTTGATTGTTTTTAACATGCTCGCTCTCTAAAAATAGTTACAAATGCTTCATCATTAAACACATTACACGCGCAAGATTACCACAAGTTAAGGGTTATGATCGAGTGTCATGTACAAAATCATGCGTGCTTTAAAGCTGAAAAACGTTCTGAACTAACTTGCGTCTGCGAGCCGCCTAGGGTTATGTGCGCTGAACCACTTGCTTCGCTATCGCTTGCAACGACGAAGCAACCTAGTGACCTTACAATTGCCACCCCTCAGCTCGCAAAGACGAATAGTTCAAGATAATTCCAATGCCTTATTTGATCTTTTTTGTGATCATAATGTAAAAGAAAGCAGGGCTTGAAGTTAATCCAGAGCGATTTGCAATTAAACGTTCGAATTGGGTATGTTTGTGAGATACAAAATCCAATGATATGATATGGTCGATTTCAAAATAAAAACAAGGCGTTATCAACATGGCACTTCAAGATCCTCGCATGAAAAAACGCATGACCATTATGGTTATAGCGCTTCTTGTTATTTTTGGTGGAATTATTCTTTTTAATTTATTTAAATCATTGATGATGAAACGCTATTTTGCCCACTACCAGCCTCCTGCTGTAACGGTTTCATCGGTCACTGCAGAAGAGCAAAATTGGCAACCGCACATTGCAGCCGTAGGTAATTTTGTTTCAATTAACGGTGTTGATGTGAATTCTCAATCATCAGGCAACGTAACTGCCATTCACTTTAATTCAGGGCAATTTATTCAGAAAGATAAACCTCTTATTGATATTGATGACAGCGTAGACCAAGCAACGCTTAAGTTTAATGAAGCAGATTTAGCCCTAACCAACCTTAATTACAATCGTCAGGTTGATCTAGCGAAACGAGGTGCGACGTCAACATCAAGTGTGGATGAAGCAAGAGCACGGCTATTACAAGCACAAGCTAACGCTGAAAAAACACAAGCGCTTATTCGCCACAAACATTTAACAGCACCCTTTTCTGGTCAGCTAGGTATTCGAAAAGTTAATTTAGGCCAATACATAATCCCAGGACAAACAGCCATTGTATCGCTACAACTCATGGATCCGATGTATTTGGAATTTTACTTACCAGAACAAATGATCGAGCATTTACACATCAACCAAAACATTACGTTTGCCGTTGAACAATATCCAAATTTACGTTTTCAAGGAAAAATATCCGCCATTAACTCGCGAATTGATACCAATACTCACACCATTCAATTACAGGCAACATTGCCTAATTGTCCATTAAACGCCCTTAAAGATCCGGCTCACTCAACCATGGTGACATTAAAAAAACAACCTCACAGCAAAGACTCCGTGGTTATCTGTAATACGGAATTAAATACAAAAAATAACGTCACCCAATTTAGTTTCATGCCAGGCATGTTTGCATCGATTGATGTTGAACAACCCAGCATTCCTAATACTGTTGTTTTACCTTCGACCTCTATTTCTTACAGTTTATATGGTAATTCCGTATTCATCATTGAAAAAGAGAAACGCGCCGATCAACCCGATGCGTTATATGTCAAACGAGTATTTGTGAATACAGGGGATCAACAGGGCAATTACACCATCATCACCAAAGGGATTAAAGCAGGACAACTTGTTGTTGCATCTGGTGAATTGAAATTACAAGATGGTACACGTGTAGTTATCAACAATGATGTGCAATTAAACGAAATTAACAACCCTGCTCAATTGGGACAATAAAAGGTAGCTCATGAAATTTACAGATCTATTTATTAAACGCCCCGTTTTAGCCTGTGTGGTTAGCCTATTAATACTGCTATTTGGTTTAAATTCCTTAACAAAAATGTCCATTCGCCAATACCCTAGAATGAACAACACCATTATTACTGTCACCACAAGTTATCCTGGGGCTGATGCAAACTTAATTGCAGGATTTATTACAACCCCTCTGGAAGGTGCCGTTGCCAGTGCCGAGGGCATTGATTACATGACCTCATCAAGCGTACAAGGCGTCAGCACAATTACACTAACCGTAAAGCTTAATTTTGACCCTCAAATTGCGTTTACTGATGTGATGAGTAAAGTACAGCAAACACTGAATCAACTTCCTCCTGAATCACAACAACCCGTCATTGTAAAAAAATCAGATACATCTACCCCGCTGATGTATATCAGTTTAGATAGTCAAGACATGACTGCAGAGCAAATTACTGACTACGCCATGCGTGTGGTAAAGCCCCAGCTTGAAACCGTCGATGGTGTGGCGCAAGCTGAAATCATGGGTGCCAAAAAATACGCCATGCGAATTTTTTTAGATCCCATTAAAATGGCTGCATTGCATATCACACCCGCTGATGTATTTGCCGTGTTAGCAAATAACAATTTTTTAACAGCAGCAGGAAACACCAAAGGAGAATATGTTGCTATTAATATACGTGCTCAAACCAATTTATCAACCGCTGAAGAATTTCAAAAATTAATTGTTCGCAGTAATAAAAACTCTATTTTGCGCCTAAAAGATATAGGAACTGTGGAGTTAGGTACCGAAAATTACAACTCAAGTGTAACCTTTGATGGTAAAAAGGCTGTTTTTCTTGCGATTACGCCAACACCACTCGCCAACCCTTTAACCGTCATTGGTGCCGCACGAAAAATTTTTCCATCCATTCAAAAGCAATTTCCTCCTTCTTTGACAGGAAGTATTGTTTATGATGCAACAGACTACATACGAGCCTCCATTTGGGAGGTAACAGAAACCATCGCTGAAGCAGCTTTAATAGTTATTGTGGTGATCTTTTTATTTTTAGGCTCATTACGCTCGGTATTGGTTCCGATTGTTACCATTCCTCTATCTTTAATTGGCGTATGCACGTTGATGTTGTTTTTAGGTTACTCCATTAACCTATTAACATTGCTCGCCTTTGTGTTAGCCATAGGCTTGGTGGTTGATGATGCCATTGTTGTCCTTGAAAATATTCACCGACACATTGAAGAAGGCGAGACACCGTTTAATGCCGCCTTAAAAGGTGCTCGTGAAATTGCGACCCCAATTATTGCGATGACCATTACGCTAGCTGCGGTATATACGCCCATCGGCTTTATGGAGGGCTTAACCGGTTCATTATTTAAAGAATTTGCATTTACACTAGCATGTGCTGTGCTTATTTCTGGAGTGATTGCGTTAACGTTATCCCCTATGATGTGTTCAAAAATATTAACATCTGAAAATACCAGTGGAACATTTGTAAAAAAACTGGATGCTTTTTTCAATCATTTGAAACAACGCTATCAAACACTATTGCATAATCTTCTAGATACACGCTCCATTATGTTGGTACTAGCCGCCACTGTATTGCTCATTTTACCTTGGCTCTATAGCAATACTCCCAAAGAAACAGCACCGGAAGAAGATCAAGGGTTCTTTTTTGTGGTCAGTAATGCACCGCAATACGCAACCATTAACTACATTGAAGCATTTACTA
>CAZNVR010000124.1:0-1064 GCA_964576655.1 uncultured Legionella sp.
ATTGATGCATTGGATCGTAAAGGCACAGGCCTTGCCTTTTTAGCTTGTGCAAGGTTGCTGATAGGAGAGATTTATACAACGTATGAGGAGCACCTAGACGTTGAGGCGTATGAAGAAAAACGCCTGCATAATGCGATTGATTATTATGTAAAAGCCGCACAGGATAAAACATTGAAACCTGGAATTGATTTGATGTTATGGGAGCTTAAAACCATTCGTAATGTGCCCTTGTCGGTTAAACAAAGACTGGCTGAATTTGACGTTACACCAGAATTAATGATGACTAGTGTCGAACGGTTTGGTGTTAAAGAGGGCGTGTATTTGCAACTTCATAGGCAATCTTTTTTTAATGCTCCGTTGGTTGACTCAAGTGTATTATCTTTGATTCCCTGTAATTATCAGTAAATAAACCCTGTGATCATTGAGCATTGCCCTAGGGAAATACAGCTTTAATTAAATCTACCAATAATTTTGCCGTTTTCCCGTTTTGATCTCGTACAGGGTTGTATTCTGTAATTTCTAAACCCAATAATGGGCGTTTAATCTGCATGGATTGTAATGCTGAGATTAATGCAGCACCTTGAATACCATCAGGTTCAGGACAGCCAACACCAGGTGCGTCGTTTGGATCAACTGCGTCTAAATCGATACTAATACCCATGCCGCACGTTGTTAGTGAAACATGTTGGCATGCTTCTTGTAATATAATGTCTAACCCTCGTTGTTTAATTTCATCCATATACACAACGGTTACGCCTAAACGTTTAAGAAAGGCAGCTTCTCCTGGTTCATAACTACGAATGCCAATGATATAAATATTCTCAGGTTTTATTTTAGGATGATCATCTAACAGTTGACATAGACGTTGTACACCCTCACCTAATAAATGAGCCACAGGCATGCCATGAATATTTTGAGAGCTCGATGTTGAGGGCGTATGGCTGTCCATATGTGCATCAATCCAAATAAGACCGATATCTCCTTTAGTGCGATTAGCATAAGCCACCGCACTCCATGTGCCTATAGCACAAGAATGATCACCTCCAATGACACAAAACGGCTCA
>CAZNVR010000124.1:1074-3227 GCA_964576655.1 uncultured Legionella sp.
GGTAAAACCGCTTGACTAAGAGAACTTAAATTGTCTTCAACCAAAGAAAGGGCATACTGACCTCTTAAACTAGAAGACGTTTGAATCATCGTTTGCCAATGAATCGGCATGGTTAACGTTGTAAATAGTTCGGGATGGTAATATAGGTACCAAGGCCCAAGTGCACAATCAGGATTATTAGCGGCAATCCCTGAACAAAAACCAAATAATGTTAATGATTGGGTCATGATGCATCACCCATTAATAAACCATATAAGTTTTTACAATCACTTAAATGCTCGGGAATAATATGTATTGATTTGCCTAAGTGGAGTGTTTTAGCAAGCTGAAAACATAAACGCAAAATGCTAAAGTCTTCTAGAGCAAACCCAACACTATCAAATACACTTAAACTGATATCATCCTGGCGTCCTGGTTTGTTCCCAGCTAATATTTCCCATAATTCAGCATACACATGATGTGTTGCATCTTCGCCTAAATTTTGGATTTCACCCTCGTGTTGTGTTTGGGGTAAGTACTCAACAACAACACGGCTATGTTTTAATATCTCAGGATCTAATTCTGTTTTTCCGGGTGAGTCTCCTCCAATGCCTGAAATATGTTGGCCTGGCTCAAGCCATTCATGCTCTAGTATATGAAGCTTACCCTTGGCTGCAGTTGCTGTAATAATGATATCAGCACCTTGAATGGTTTCACGAATATTTTGCATGGGTATTAATTTAAACGACTCTTGTTTAAGGTTGGCTGCAAAGCGATTCATCGATGATGAGTCAATATCAAAATAACGTACTTCTGTTAAGTCTAACAATGCGTGATGCGCCATGATTTGAAATTCACTTTGTGCACCACAGCCTATAATGGCTAATGTTTTACTATTTTTTTTGGCCATATGTTTAGATGCTAGAGCCGAAATGGCTGCTGTTCTTAGGGCTGTAAGTAGCGTCATGGATGAAATCATGATGGGATAGCCGCTGTTAACATCGGCGAGCACGCCAAAAGCCACAACATTTAATTTATTTGATAAAGGATTTTCAGGATGTCCATTTACGTATTTGAAGCTATAGAGTTCATTGTTGCAAATTGGCATTAACTCCATTACGCCATTTTTTACGTAAAATGCATGTCGACTAGATTTTTGAAATTGGTGCCAGTTTGAAAAATCTTCGGTTAGATAATCGCTCAATTGTATGAAAAAATGATGAAGACCTGTTTTTTCTATGATTGAACAAATGTCTGGAATTTCTAATAACAGCATGAGTAGTTCTCCGTATCTAATTGCATGCGATAATTAAGAATAGCATACCATTAAAAATTAAGAACTAGTGCTACCCACATGATGAGTCCATAGAAACTATTGGTTGAAAAGGCACGTATGCAGCGTGTTGGCTCGCGTGTGCGGATAAGTATTTGTTGATAAATTAAAATAGGGATAGCAGCGACCCATAAGATATAAAAGCCATTAGAATAACCGTTGAGTTTCGCTAATATTATCCATAATCCATGAAAAAATAGTTGGCATAATAAAATAATAGAGCGGTCATGATGCGCAAATAAAATGGCTGTTGATTTTACGCCAATTTGTAAATCATCTTTGCGATCTGCCATCGCGTACATTGTATCGTAAGCAACTATCCATATAAAATTTAAGACAAATAATATCCACATGTTTTCATTAGGTAAGCTATTTGATGCAATATATGCCATGGGTATGCCCATGGAAAAAGCAAGGCTTAAAATCAATTGGGGTGCTTGGAAAAATCGTTTACAAAAGGGGTAAAGAATAGTGACAAATAAGGCGATTAACGCATAATAAAAGCACTTGGGTGGAAGCTGTATTAATACACATAGTGAAAAAAACAACAAAAAAAATAAAATCACGATTGCTTCTGATAAACTCACCTCCCCACTTGTTAATGGCCGGTGTTTTGTACGGGCAACATGCTTATCGATATTTCTATCAGCAATATCATTTACAACACAACCTGCCGCACGCATAAAAACCGTGCCTAATAAAAAATAAAAGATTAATACAGGCGGTGGGGTGCCGTGATTAGCCATCCACAATGCCCACGCTGTTGGTAACCAAAGTAAGGCTATACCTGCTGGTTTGTGAAAGCGCATTAAGCGGACATAAGCATTTAAGTTTAAGATAG
>CAZNVR010000124.1:3237-6271 GCA_964576655.1 uncultured Legionella sp.
ACCTCGATAAACCGGGCAATAAAATTTCAATAAGAAAAAATGAATAGCGATCGTTGACTGTGAACTCAGATAATCTTACCCATAAAAAGGGTGCATTGATATGCATTGATTCTGTTAACCATTGATATTCTATGGATTCGGGAATAATTTTATAATGTACCAAAGATACCCGTTGAATGCCTGAGTCTGTAAAAATTAATTGTCCCAATGATTCTTTTTCTAAGCGATTAAACAGGGGTTGGTTTGTTTTAAATGTTATTTCAGGAATAATGGTTCTTGCATACCAACACAGAGAATTAAATGACCACATAAGGATTTCTCGATGCATGACTTGTTGAGATGTAAGTTTTAAAACATCATGCTCCCATTGACCTGTTTGTTTCCAATGTTGCTCAAGTACATCTAAACGTGTATTCCCAGATAAGAGATGTAGTTTTTCTGTTAATGATTGCGTGTATGTAAGCCAAGGTAGAATGTGCATAAGTAATATATCAGTATGTATGTGATGGTTAAAGGAGCACTGCCCATATGTTATAACAGTCTCAACGTTTTGATGAATGATCGTTCATTTGATTTAAAAACTCTGTTAAATGAGGTTTGTTTTGTTCTTCAGTTAAATGGTGTTGTAAGCGCTCAATGGTTTGTTTGTATTCTTGAGGATTGATAACGCCACGCATTAATTCAAAACGTAAATAGACACAATAGGTATTTAACACATCTGTTTCACAGTAATTACGTATACCTTGTATATTTCCTGCTTGATATTCGCTCCATACTTTTGAACCACTCATGCCCATTTTACCTGGAAATCCTAACATGGTTGCAATGTCATCTAACGGGGCGAAGGCTTTATTTTGATAACCTGCTAATACATCCATGAGATCCAAATGACGATAGTGAAAACGATTAAGATAATTATTCCAACGAAACGCCTGTTGAGTTTCGCCTGATTCCCAATATGTTGGTGCAGAAATGCCATGTAAAAGGGCTCGGTAGTGAAGTACAGGTAAATCAAAACCACTTCCATTCCAACTGACAAGTGTTGGCGTGTGTTTTTCTAAGCCTGTAAAAAAACGTTGAATAATTTCTTTTTCATCCGATTGCTCATCACCGAGTGACCATACTTTAAGTTGAGAACCGTGGTTTAAAACAAGTGAAATAGCAACAACCTGTTGTAAATAATGAGGTAAAAAATCATTTCCTGTTTTTGCGCGACGTAAAGCAAACATTGCTTCACTAACGTCTTTATCAGAAAGGCCATCTAGATGATATAATTTACGGCCTGCTGTTATATCAGGGATGGTTTCAATATCAAATACTAAAAGAGACATACATATACTCTTGATACTACAACTTGTTACAAAAATAACAATTTGCGGGAGATAAATCAATGGCAGAAGCAGGGTAAAAGCATCTGTATTGACCTTGCTATAAAGCTTGCATTTTTTATCTACTCACTGAATCATAGGGGGAATGGGAGTAAAAAGGATGTGGGCTATGTTGTTATATAATTATTTCCTTAGTTTAAATAATCAAGACGAATCGATAACGTTTCAAATTAGTATACTCAAGCGTTCAGACTTAGAGTTTGCATTGCAAAAAAAGGTTGCAAGCCATCGCACCTTACCCAAAGAAAAATTAACTAATGCCTCCCAACTATTGGGTCAAGAAAAATTAATTGATGCGTATCATCGATTTTTAATGCATTGTAGCGACTCGTTAACTGGTGTAGATGAATGCTCTTTGCTCCCGGCTATTGTTCAATATTTGGCTGGTGTTGAAAATCAGTATGCTGGCTATAAAAAGTTAACGCAATTATTTTGTGTTTATTTTAAGGAGCAAGACGATGCACTATCAATTGCATCGTTAGGGTTATCGTTTGTTGACACGCCGATAGTCTTTGCTGCATTTATAAACTATTTATTACAAAACAATGTTTCGGCTCATGCCATTTTAGAATCAAACTTGTTACAAGATTACTTACGTTATTACTTAAACAGGCTTAATGAACCCAATAATCCCGTGACTATCCTTTATGATTTATTAAAACAAGATTCTAAAGGTTTAGAGTTATATCATCTTGCTAAACAAACTCGGTGTAATGAACGAGGATTTTTATCCTATGCTTTAGATGGAACACAACCTCAGGCGTTAGAACATAAAGAGATCAATAAGCTCCCGTTGTTGTTTACGCCTACAAAAAATAACTTGAATATTTTACATGATGTTTTTCAAGTGTATTTTTTAGCAGGGGCGCTTGAGCATTGGCATAGGCATGAAAATAACCCCGTGTGGGTTGCTTCGGTTAAGCAGCTATTTAATCAATCGAACGTGATTCATACCTCACTTCCCCTTATTCTGAATGATATTCACGACAAACCATCGTTAACGCCCATTTTAGCCGAGTTACTTACGGATACCACTTTATTATTGTTAGTGAATAGACATGTAGTGGGTGTGTTAAGCCTCATTTCTTTTCGCCCTATTCTTATGGGCATGATTCCATTAAATGATTTATCTGAATATCTAGCTGAACTGCATCAACAAAGCTCGTCAGGAGCTGCATTATTTTCCAGTTTGTTCGCATTTTTTAAAGTTGTTGAAGATAATATTCCTATGGCTACATTGTTATTTAACTCTTTGTTAGATGCTATACATTTGGAAAGTGATGTATTGAATGATATGAAAATTATTGGAAAACTTCGTAAATTTTCTCAAAGTAAATCTTGTGTTCAACAAAAAATCAAACAGTTGGAGTGCGAGTTTTCAACTGTAATTCAACAAGAAATGGATGGGTCGAAGAACGATATCGATTACATTAAAATGTATGATATTTGGCAGGATTTGTTGACCAAAATAAATCATTTAATGGAGATAGAGAACCAAGACACTGCAGCTCCTTTAAATAAACATCTATTTCCTTTAAATAAATATCAATTTTATATTTACCTTGCTAAACTATTTTTTAATACAGAAAATGAAGAGCTAACTACGTTTGTATCATTGTTAGATGTTGAACAAGTATTTAATCAGG
>CAZNVR010000125.1:0-6218 GCA_964576655.1 uncultured Legionella sp.
AGACGCCGGCCTTGGATTGTCTTATTTTAAAGGATTAAACGCAGGTCTTGAATCAACCGGGCGATTATTATCTGAATTAGAACCTTGGTTGCTAAACAAACGAACAGTAAAAGAGTCTCTTCTGGGTAATTATCAAACATGGTTCAATACCTTCGCTAACAACAAAATTCAGGAAGTAAAAACTTATAGCTCGCGAAATATTCATGTTCCATGGACAACCATTCGATTCATTCATTTTGCCGTAGAAACTTCATATGCCTCGTCTGCTAGTTCCAGTCGATTTATTGAGGATGTTACTGAATCATCGTCAAGTTTTTCCGGAGCGACCAGTTCTTGGTTCGGAAACATATGGAATATGTTTCAGTCTTCTGTATCTTCTGGAGAAACTGAAGAAAGATATATTCAACAACCACAAGGTAAGCACAAATAATTCTTAAATATCGAGCCTGTAAAGGAGAGAAATTCAAGATTTGAACTTTACATTACTAATGTTGAAGTATGACAATCGATGCTTAGGTAATAAACTATGTTTGATAACTAATTAGAATTATTATTCAGACATAGTTTATTACCATTCAGAAGGACAATTAACAAATGTTAGACAATTTATCCGATCTCCATTGTTAGTTAATAATTTCCTCGAACAGTCATTATTTTATATTTTATATTTTAATGTAATTAAAATAGGTAATCCCAATAGATTGTAATAAAGGATCGCAGATCTTCTTAACCAAATTACTACTATTTAGAGAAAAGTGTTTTTCCAGATTAACTTCAGGCGCGGCTTTAAGTCGCTCCTCGTGGCGCTGATGGTATGATTTGACCGTGGAGTGGAGAATACTCATATTGTCTATCAATTAAATTTTCCAAGAAGATTACCATCTTTTCTGATGGTTCGTTGCCAACTTCCTTAGGTAAAAAATGTAATTGAAACGCTTTAATTACATGCTCTGTTTTGGGATCCTTCCAACCTGTTTTAGATAATGAATAACCAATCTCTAACAGAAGTGATTGTATTGATTCCATGCTTAAATCGATTGGAGTGGGGCGTATTCGTTCGTTTTTTGGCCAAACCCCTATGCCATGTTGTGCTAATAATTGCCAAGGAAAGGTTCCTCCTGGATCTGTTTTACCCGGAATAACGTTGCCCGCAGCGTCCAATCTCCATGGCGCAATATCTGAATGACATAAGATGTTTTCAGGTTGGATGTGATGTTTTTCGATCAGTGATTTAAGTAATTCAATGCCGGCCATTATTTGAGGAAGTGGGAATTTTTCAAAATGAAACCAATTGTGTTCTCCACCTTCCATAGCATTTGCATAATTGGGCGAGCTAAATTCGATTCCTATGGATTGATCATTCAGATCGGAGTCTATCAGCCATTGGCTTTTACCTGCGTGAAAAGCGAATTTATCATCATCCACAAGTTGGTAGATGGGATACTCACCATTGGCATTGAAAGGTGATAATTCAATTTGTGGAATAAAATAATGAGAACTAACCCCACCGCCACCATCAGCGACACTTTTTGTAAGAATATCCAACGCCGACTCTTCTGCATAACCAATACAATGCAAAATAATATAGTTAGGCTTTATTTCCTTAGGTAAGTAATTTTCGCTTGGTCTTTTAATAATTTTAATGGGCATTTTTCACCTCCATAACAGTAATTATCGACAATACAACGATGAATGCAGAGTAAATCCATTGTTCAATATGTATATATAACTATACACTTAATTTTTATTTGTTCAAATATATGCCTATTGCACGCGCCATTGACTGGATTTTTCCAGCAAGACAGATTGTTTAATCATCGCTGATGTGGTTTCTGGTTGAGAGAAGAGGGTTGTGATTTATGATGCAACTTGACTTAACTCGGGTGAAAGTTAAGTGAGTTGATTTAAGATCAATTTGTTCTATAATTAATTTAAGTGGCGTTATAATGGTTTTTTTTGTGATGCGATTATCTTATGATGAAATAAAAAATTTAGTATCAGATGATGCGATGATTTCACAATCACCAGACGATCTCTTCTCTATGGTTGAAAATATCAAAATTCTAATTAATGAACACATGCGTAACTTACTTGATTCATCACCCAATGAACTTGTAGATCAGATGCTCGTTAAATTAAATGCTGACATCGACGATACGATTAGCATAATTAAAAATGACATACAACACGATGAGCGGGACGGATCCATGAAGCTCAACGATGTAATACATAAGATGGTTGACATACTTACAGATTTAATCGATAAACATAAGAAGCACACGATGCTTTCCCAGTTTTGGTACTTGTCTCGCATGAAGGCTCTCGGTTATGAGATTGAATCGGAAGGAATGTGCTTTGGTTTAACTCACATGGCTATGCAGGCCTTTTTATCTGATGATCTGAAAACGTTTAACGAGCGTTTAAAAAAAATTTATGAAATGCCTCTTAACGATTTTAAAGAGGACTTTTCTGAATTACGAAAAAAACAACAGCAGCTCATTATTGAAGGAAGAACAGATGATGCCTTTGTTATAAACCAGAGTATTGTCGATACATTGGCCTTTTTTGATGGCATTTCCCTGTATGCTCAAACCGGTAAATACCGGGACATGTTCAGTGGCAAAGTACTTGATCAGGATGCTCTCAAAACAATGCAGGTTACCTTACCCGTATCATTGGATACAAAAGAAAAAACGCCGGCTGTTGTTAGCGTGATTCATCAGCTATATGATAAAAAAAAATTCATGGGTGAATTAACTACGTTGCAGAATAAATTGGGCGAAGATTCTTTCTCATTAACGTTATTTTTATTTCCCGATATGGTTGGGAGTGCAGGTCATGCCATTAATCTGAATTATGATTGCAACGCCAAACAATGGTTATTAATTGATCCAAATTTATTGCCAGGTATAGAATCTGATGATCTTGATGTATTGACTGACGCTATATGGTCCGCACTTCCAGGCATGAATTCCAGTTCACATCTTATGATAGGCGCTACCCTTTATACAACCAATGATCATAAAAAAACAATGCTTAAAAATTTTAATAACAGATACAAAACACCGGATGAACTTTTGTTTCATAGCATAGTTGACCAGATAAACTCAGCTGCAAAAGAAGGCGATTTTAGCTCCGCTGAAATGATACTGATGAAGGCGACTAGGTCGTTTGATAAGGACGAGGTAGCAAGCCTCAAATATGTATTGATGAACAAGGCCTTTGAGTCAGGAGAAGTCTATCTCATCGATCGACTGCTTGATAACGATCTTCAATTATGCGAAAGGATAGGCTCTTATATTGATAAGTTCATAAAAATGCTACCAGCTGCTCAGCACGTAACATTGGTGTCTACCTTGGGCGATACTCTATTTTCAATGATCAATGATTCATATGATTTAGTTAAAATATTAGACTCATTATCTGAAAATGCTCATCCCATGTGCATCTATGGTTTAGATGAAAAAATCCCCTCATTGATCCCTGATATTGATTCATTAATCGATGTGTTGATGAATTTGTCGCCAGAAGGACATGCTGCTTTAATTGCATCACAAGGCGAATATCTTTGCTCGATCTTAACCGATGATCTTGAAACAGGTTCTTTGAATCGAAACGAAAAAAATACGGTATGTTTATTTGCACAAGAACTTGAATCTTGGCGTTTAAAACAAGCGTCTCATTCATCACAGGATTCTGTGGTCCCTCAAAAAGAAGCTCCAATGGATCCATTGATTAAAGAGAATCAACTAAAGATGAAACAAGAATTTACTGAATTAAAATCAAAAAAGACAAACGATAATGACTCCAATCAGGACTCTCTCAATAGTGAACCACGATTATCTCCAAACGTATGACATTCCGTCTTTGGGAGTGTTCGCTGGGTGTTTAATTGTAAATCGCCGTTAAGCTGTGCGCCTGAGCAACATACGCAAAGCATACTCAATCATTGAAAAATGCGTCATAAAAATTCATTCCATTTTGAAGTTAGTACAAGATAGAATCAATCGATCGAAAAATTATGCTTCAAGTCATCAGGAGTGACTAGTGATTTTTTTTAACCATTTATCATGCAAGTGGCTGGATAAAAAGCATTTGATGGGTTAATATTAGCTTCCTTGATTTAAACACGATCATATTAATGTCCGTCTTATGTAAAATATTGAGTCGTTATATCTGTTTTTTTCTGACTGCCACGATGCTTTTGGGCTGTGTCACAACGAACCACGGATATGGTGTTATTATTGCAGCACGAAAAGAAAACGATACGCGTGCTCGCCCCAATCCTATTCATGATCGAATGAAACATGAAGCAAAAAGGGTCGGCACGACAAGCGCTGTTGGTGGCGGAGTTTTAGGCGGTTCATTTGCGTTGTGGTATGGAATTATGGAAGGAGTATCCATAGGGCCTGTATTAGCAGGGACAGCGATTTGGGCAACTGCGGGTGCATTGACGTTTGGTATAGCAGGTGTTGTAGCAGGTGGAACGGCTGGTTATCTTATAGAAAAATCAAATGCAAAATCAAGCTTATATCAATTTACTGTGAAGTCATTACAAGATGAGGGTAAAGTCTATACCGTGACGCAGTACTCAAGTCCTATTCCGCTAAATACAAGAGTAAACGTTTTAGAGCGAGAAGGTTCTTTGTTTATCAGAAAAGGTTGAAGATAGCTCCATGACAATATTCAAAAAGTATACTTTAATCGCCGGACTCATGAGCACATTGTTGTCTTTCGTGGCGTTTTCAATGCATACAGCTGTTGATTCGATTCAGATAAAAGCGCATTTTAACAATTTTAATGCGATATCTTGTGACAATACAGCTCAGCGTTGTCTTGCAGTAAGCGTGGTACGAAATAGCAATGGTTATGAACAAGATTATGCTGTTCGTGCGACAAAAGATGCTGGCAACACGTGGGATAAACCCGTTATTTTACAGCGCCTTCTAAAGACGGTTGATGATAGAGATACCATGAAAATTCAATGTGATCAGTCTGGTTTAGTTTGTTTTATTGCGGTTGCAATGCAGAACCCTGAAAATCCATGGCCCCAAAGAGCTCATGTTCTTATTTACACGACGTATGATGCCGGAGTGCATTGGAGTGAGCCTAAGTTACTTCCTGGGGTACTTGCGAACATGATTGATTTATCTTGTAGTCAATCCGGTGATCATTGTTTATTGCTGGGTGAGTATAATGACATGGCTAAACCCCACGTCTATATGACTCAAAATTCTGGTCTAACGTGGTCTGGCCCACTTCGCCTGCCAAAAGCAAACAAGGGTAGTGAGGCGTACGATAGTGTGTTTGGCATGAGTTGTTCTGATGCAGGTCTTGTCTGTACTGTTGTCGGTGGTTCGAATTATCCCACGACCTATACCACAAAAGATGGTGGCTACACTTGGCTTGGTCCTAATTTATTGAAAGAGGAAATCAATGAGATACCCGGTACTGTAGCAGAGGATTTTTTTTCAAACATTCATTGCAATAGCTCAGGTTTAAGTTGCATTGCATTAAGACATCAGTATGTTTATCAAGATCGTGGTGTGATGGTCACGGCCGTTTATTCTTACACCACGTTGGATGGCGGTATGCATTGGAAAAAAACAGGTGCTATTGATAATCGCGATGGAGAAATATACGAGCCTTTTTCTGTATTTGATTGTGATAAAGAAGGGCTTATGTGTGTTGCTATTCATTCACCCGTTGATGTGTATGATTCCCAACCGCAAGCTTATGTGACTTACGATGGCGGTCAAGTTTGGTCTAAAAAAGTATTTGAAATACCAGAAGGCTCAACAACAACGATTGTATCCGATCTATTTTGCGATGATCATGGCGTTTTATGTCAGGCAGCGGGCATGCAAGATCCATATCCGTTAAACCAGCTCAGTCCTGTCAGTTAGACGAGGTTTAGCTTGATAACGTGTTGATTAAATAGGATAGTATTTAACCCATCACAAGATACTGGATCGCCACTAGAGCATGTGACAGGGTTAATAGGTATGATGGAATAGCAATACAATGAATATTTGTAGTCAAACTGATGTTTTTTGATTCGGCAATGGGCACTCAAAAACAATAGATTCAAATTATTTATCATATTCATTTGAATCTATCAGTAGGGCTTGATAAGCTCAAGCTTAGTGCGATGGCTCTTATGAGCGCAAGGGATTTTTTAAGGTTTAACGATCACTTAGGCTGACAAAAATCCGATG
>CAZNVR010000126.1:0-6209 GCA_964576655.1 uncultured Legionella sp.
TATTTAATTAATGTGGTTTTTTTAATTGACGGTAAAATATTGTTAATAATATTTTCCATTGTTTCACTACCAGGCACCTCTTTTAAATACAAATTTACCCCATAAAAATCAGAATCACCTTTATCATCAAAATAAAAAAGTTGTGCTTTCATTTCATCCCACACAAAACAGTTTTTATAATCACAGTCAGATAAATGATCTTCCGGGGGTTTAATATATAAATGTGCACCATTCATCGCGTTTTTAAACACCGGTATCGCAGCTTTATAATTAATCATTAATTGAGCATCATTCAACGCCAATAACGATTGTAGCCTGTCAAAATCTTGTTGATGGTCTTTTAACGATAGTCGCGCATCAATCATGCTTGTTTTCAATGCAATCAATCGTTTTTTAAAGAGTTTATCACTGCATAGCAAACGTATTTGCTGATCGGGATCTAAAATTAACGGTGTAATTAATCCTTTATAAAACTCATCCAATATTTTTTTAAGCGGTATCGATACAGTACCTGGTTTTCGACCTATAATTCTTTCCCATTTATCAGCCTCTATCATCAATTGAATAAACACATCCAGTGACTCTTCATTCAGATTATCTTTTATTTTATGATTGATTGTGTGCAAAAATTTTTCAACATCTTGGGGCACTTCTTTTAATAATTTAAAAACACTGGGTAAATCAAAAAAAAGACGCAAATAAGAATATTGATAATCTTGTACAATTTTTTCAATATCAAGAACGATTTTCTCCGAGCTATGCTTTAATGCCAATCGTTTATCTTGATAAGCATCACTGCACAAAGATAAACGTTCTGGCAACATTTTCAACATATTTATTAGATATAAATAGGATGTATTTTTTGTTAAAACAGCATTGGGCCTTTTTGTTTTTTCTAACAAATATTCATCGGCTTCGTAAAGAACGGTTTTATATAATCCCTGAAGGTTTTTAATGATGTCTCTGAATATGGGAGCAAAATGAGGGTCATTAACAAGTGCTTGTGTTAACGGTCTGATTTCAGCAAAATATAAATAAGACATTAACAGCGAGCTTAAACGTGTTAATTTAGATTCATCTTGCGTTTTTTTAACCGTTTCAATTTCCAGCATGATTTGTTCAAGATAATATACAATGTTCATTAAACGTTTATAAGCCAAGACTTGTTGAGCCGAATAAATCTTGGTGTTCGGCTGACTATCAATCACAAACGAAGGCATGGCCGCACAAGCATCCACAACCTGATTTAACGTATCATTTGCCATGTCTAATGATAATGTTGCAGGCAACACACTATTAAGCATATTTGTAATCGGTGCGGAAATCATTTGAGAGATGTCATATAAATAACTAACCGACGTCTGAATAACGGGAGTCGTCGAGACGTCTTTGGCTATCTGGGGGAGATGCCACATTTGAGAGATGTCATATAAATAACTGACCGATGTCTGCAGCATGGGGGCCGTGGAGACGTCTTTGGCAATCTGGGATACATGCTGAGCATAGTTACACATTTGTTCTATATATACATCAGGAGAATATTGAAGAAGTGGCGATATGTTCTTCAAATACCATAACACATCCTTAATGACTTTATCGCCATTACCCACCTCAGGGAATGGAATGCCTGTTGGAGAGGGTTGTAATTGCTGTTGAAATGTATCGGTTAACGACGTAATGTGATTTTTCGCAAGTTTACTTAATTCAGCTAACGCCGCACTCCATTTTTTGTGCGTAATTAAATAATCTGTTCGATCCTCAACATCATCGCGACTCACCTTAGCTGGAGCAATATAAGCATTTATAACGGGTTTTTTTTCGGCATATTGTTTATACAAAGCAAGTTTTCGTTGAAATCTAATTTGCTCATCATTAGAAAAATGTTTTACCGCCGATTGATTGGCAAGATACCATTGATAAATATCCAATGCTTCATCATGAGATAATAGCGTATTATCCAATAAAATTTCATTTCTGCGTTGCTCAAAAATCTTGGAGCGAAGATTATTGACTACGGTATGACTTAGCTTGAAATCATCATGAAAACAACTTAAAAAAGGTTCAAATTCAGCAAAATCTGTTTGACCTTTCTGTATGTTTCCATAATGAAGAAAACTATAATGCAATTCATCTTCAATGATTTTAATGTATATATACCCAGGTTTAATGGACTGATTATCTTTCATTAAACGTACTTTAAAGTGTGGTGCAAAATACATTAGCGCATTGGTTTCAGAGGGTAGCTCAACTAATTCTTGCTCAGATTTATTGAACGAAGACAGTATTAATTGATTACGTCTTATATCAAGTGTTTCATAAAATTCGATGTGTTTTAAATGAACTTTAAGCTCAGCCGCACTCACACTTTTGTGAGACCGCGACTGTTTAGTTAATTGTACAATCCACTCATGCAACCACGGATAACCAGGGGTGTCTGCTTGAATGACACCGTCATCAGGCAAATGCTTTAATGCTAATTTAACTTTAAATAAAGTTTTCTTTGATTCATAAATCTGACGGACAACCGGCTCTAAAGAGAGCATGAATTTTGCTACATGCTCATTAAATTGCTGATGATGGATGCTGGAAATCGGACGCGATTCTAATAAAAATCCTGTTGTGGGAACATACTTATCGCGCTGCTCAATCAGTTGGTTTTGTTTTAAAGCCATTTCATTTTCAAATCGTAATAAGCGCGATTGAAAATCTACGAAATTAAACACCGGACGCTCCGGTATATCATTGGTATAAGCATACGCAGATAAAAAATTAACCACATTTTTATCAAAAGCAACAATATCTTTTTTCGGGTGAGATTCAAATGATTCAATCAAATACGGTTGAATAGCACTATAACGTCGAACACATTCGGAATACTCAGGATAATCAATATGGCCTCGTTCCAAAAGTTTATCAAATACCTGTGCCATATATGGCTCGATAAGAGTAACAACGGATAGATGTGTTAATGGACAGTTTAACTCGCTTAAAGGAATGTATCCTTTTCGCACTACACCACGACAATGCCCTCCAAAAAACAAAACATGGCCGGTAATTTGCGTGATTTTTTCCAATTGTTCAGACGTTAACGATTCAATGGCTATATGTGCGGGAAACGCTTGATTAAAACGCTCCCATTGCGCATCACTTAACTCAATTTTTTGTAACCCTGCGCCTTCTTCACCAGAATAATAGAATAAATTTGTTTTGGTTCGAACATATTGGGACGCAAGCGGTTGATCCCCTTTGTCTATACGTTTTAATAACTGGTCATCGGCTATCGATAAACCCGCAGTAAAGCGTGATATAAAATTTGCAAGATTGGCTTTGGTTAAATTTAGGTACTTAATAACGTGTTTATCGGAATGCAATGTATTGTTTGTTTGAGTATTATAGGCCGTATGATTAATACGTTTCTTAAGAGGAATCAAAAACGTTAAAGATGTTTTATTCGTATCAGACAGCTTAATGTTTTCTTGTATGTTACCTTCTATATCAATATAGGATAATTGTTTAACTTCACTATTCCAAACATAGCAATCATAAAATCCAGCCTCAACGGCTTCATCCAGATGCATCAAATAAAGTTTACAAACCGCGCGAAGATCTTCTTTTTCTATCACGTTAAAGTCGGCATCATCACTATCAATGATCCTTAAAACATTTTCAACCAATCCCTCCATAATGTGATGCAGTCCTGATGGTTGACGCAACATCATCGTATTCAGTGTTATCCCATCAAAATAAAACAGATTTTTTTTATACTTAATAAACCCATCATGATGGTTTAATAACAGCATGACTTTCTCACGACTCATGCCTCTTGGATCTTGTGTCATGTTTAACAACGCACATGCTTTAGGAGCGGGTAATTCCAAAACGTTGTATTTAAGCTCCTTATTTTCAATCGTGAGATACAATCTATCCGGTTGGTGTTGTGTATTGGGGTGCTCTAATAACGCGGTAATATAAGGCGCATTAAAAGCAATTTTATTTTCGTTAAATAAGGATATATTCTGTTTTGTATTATGTTCTAATAATGCTCTTAAGCGCTGACTATCATGCTGTACGTTTTCAAGTTGTTTAATTTTATTATCGTACCACTGAAATAAAGCCCATATTTCATTTGGGGTAAAGGTTGTTTGCTCCGGGTTTAAAATACGGCCTGATGTATCAAATTTAATGTTGTCAGATAAACTCTGACACTGTGCAAAAGCATCTTTTTCACAGGCGTTTAAAAACATTATATTCTTAGGGTTTGGAAACAACACCATTCTGGCGTTTTCTTTTATCGATAAAATCAGTTGTTCTGTTTGCTTTATTCTAAATTCCACATCGATACAATCATCAAAATGAGCCTCATAGCGTTGTTGATTCAGTTCATTCATTTTTAAATAAAGAGGTGCTGTACGGTAAGTAATGAAATCAGCATCTTCTAATTTTAATAATTCTTGCGCTTCATGTTTAAACTCCACTCTCAAATAATCAACTGTTATTTGAATTAATCGCTCATATAAAGGCTTGATTTGATCCATCAGTGGTTTAGATAGACGTCCTGGTTTAAGCAACAGTTGAAGTTCAAATTTATCAACTAAAGCAAACAGATGAGGCAATGCCTCGTATTTTAATTTAGCCAAATGCTCTCTAATAAAGCACTGCTTGGTATGATCCAATGCATAGACTTTCTCGTTAATTTCACTCCAAACGGGCAATATTTGTTGCACGTGAGACGGCAAGGTAAATAATTCAGGGAGATAGGTCATTAATGAGATAGGATCATGAATACGACAAGTCGTATCAACAACTTTCTTTACCGAGCTAGAAAATTTATCCCATTTGATTTGAAATGCATCCGTTTTATCTTGGTCTAAGGTCTCACCACTAGGCGTATGATGAAACTGCGCTTCAAAAACGCCATTAACTCGCTCCATAAAAGCAGGCAAATTACGACCAAACCATGTTAATAGATTGTAATCCAATTGACCGGCTGCAGGATTCATTTGATCAATCAAATGGCCGCTAAAAAGCCCTGCTTTTTCCACCAACGATTCATCTTGTTTAGAATCATTGACATGATAAATGGGTTCAAAAAAACTTGATAACAAAGGAGGCGTTCCTATCGCTTGAGTAATGCGCTCCATGTCCTGTTCAGATGCCATTCGCGCAACATTCAGCGTTAAATTGCTCATAATGGACGCGACGATTGGATAGTTTTCGGTGGGTATTTTATTGCACTGCGTATGATTAAAAAAATAATAATCTTTTTTATATTTAATGCATCCAACATGATGATTTAACAAGCGACTCAGTTGATCTGGTGCTATACGTTCAGGATCTTCGTCCAAATGTACCAGGCAACAATCTTTATAGGATTCTAATTGCGATAAATAAGATAAAACGCTAGATATCTCATTTCTAAACGCTAACTCAACCTCTTCACCAATTTTAAACAACAATAAACTGACTTCAGTACCCTGATCGCGAACACTTAATAATACAAAAATGGATTGAGGATCGGTAAAATCCAATTTTTCCAACTTATCAAAAATTTGTTCCGCTAAATACAATGCATTATCAAGTTTTTTAAGTTGCGTAATTTGTTGCGGTTCAATAGGCAAAGATGCGTCTGGCAAACCGTCAGTTTGTCGAAGATAAGGATAAGGCAAACCGTCAGTTTGTCGATCGGAAAAATAAGTTAATAAGATCTCTTTACTATATTCTTGATGTTGCCGAGTAAGTATTTGACCCCTTATATTACGAATTAATTTTGAAACATGTAATGATTTAAGCGGTTGATAAATACCCATGACGAGCCTTGAAAATATAAAGATCCGATTGTCTTATTATAGATCATTTAGGCTATTGTGACAAATGAATAAGGAAATGAGGGGTAAACAACTGTTATCACATGTAACTCTATCATTTAAAGGCATTAATTCTGCGCTTTATGCGCAGAATTATAGAGGTTAAATCTAAATATCAATATTTTCCGCATCTAGCGCATTAGACTCAATGAACTCACGACGAGGCTCCACCTGATCACCCATAAGTGTCGTAAAAATCTCATCCGCCGCAACAGCATCCTCAATGGTTACCTGTAACATGCGTCGCACATCGGGATCCATGGTCGTTTCCCACAATTGGTCCGGATTCATCTCCCCAAGACCTTTATAACGCTGAATGGTTTGTCCACGTTTGGCTTCATCCAT
>CAZNVR010000127.1:0-6112 GCA_964576655.1 uncultured Legionella sp.
AATGGCTTTTTAAGTAATCATGCAGGTGGCATATTAGGTGGTATTTCAACCGGGCAATCATTAGAGGTTAGCATTGCCTTAAAACCTACTTCAAGTATTGTAAAACCCGGCAAAAGCCTAACTATTCAGGGCGATGAAGTGATGATTGTGACCAAAGGACGTCATGACCCATGTGTAGGATTACGTGCTGTGCCTATTGCAGAAGCAATGATGGCACTGGTTTTGATGGATTTATATTTACAAGATAAAGCACAAAATAAATAAGAGGCAAAAATGAAAAAATTAAATATAGCGATTGTTGGTGTTACGGGTGCTGTAGGAGAGGCGTTATTAAGGGTATTAGAGGAGCGTAACTTTCCTGTTGCAACACTCTATCCTGTGGCAAGTGAGCGTTCTGTAGGAAAAACCATCTGCTTTCGTAAACAACAATTGGATGTTGAAGCGTTAAATACCTTTGATTTTAGCCAAGTTGATATTGCTTTTTTTTCAGCAGGAGGAACGGTATCAGAACAATATGTTCCGATAGCCGTTGAAGCCAATTGCATTGTTATTGATAACACCTCCTGCTTTCGCTACGATGAAGATGTACCTTTAGTTGTTCCTGAAGTGAATCCTGAATGCATTGCTGATTATACAAAACGCCGGATTATTGCTAATCCAAACTGTTCAACCATTCAAATGTTAGTGGCAATTAAACCGCTGCATGATGCGGTAGGCGTTACGCGTATTAATGTAGCGACGTATCAAGCGGTATCTGGTACCGGGAAAGAAGCAATTAGTGAGCTTATTTCTCAAGTAGGCGAATTGCTGAATGGCCGACCAGCTAAATCCGAGGTGTATCCGCAACAAATAGCGTTTAATGTACTTCCTCATATTGATGAATTTCAAGACAATGGTTATACCCGTGAAGAAATGAAAATGGTTTGGGAAACACGAAAAATATTAAACGATGATCATATTATGGTTAATCCTACAGCAGTTAGAGTACCTGTGCTTTATGGCCATTCTGAAGCCATTCATTTGGAGTTAAAAGCGCCGCTTAGTGCTGAGTCAGCAAGAAAACTACTATCTAAAGCGCCTGGGGTGAAATTAATTGATGATGTAAAAAAATTAAAATACCCAACCCCCATTCAGCATGCAACGGGACATGATGAGGTTTTTGTTGGGCGTATTCGACAAGATATTTCACATCCTTGCGGGTTAAATTTATGGGTGGTTGCTGATAATATTCGTAAAGGTGCTGCAACCAATGCCATACAAATTGCAGAAATTTTATTAAAAAATTATCTTTGTTAAGCACACAGATTGTTTGTTTGTAATATATACTTAATTGATGACAAAGCAACGACATAATATCGTTAATTTATTAGGTGCACTCGCCTGGGTGCAACCTAATCCTACCTGGCAAAATATGGTTGTGGGCGGACGCATGCTCATTCAAACCTATACCCTTATCAATGTTAGTCAGCAAAAAATAACGATCAAAGCACTTGGATTCGCACCAGGGGGCGATGCTCGATTGAGTATTACAGGAGGGACGTGTAAAAAAGGCTTGGTTTTAGCACCAAAAACAACCTGTACGATTCAGGTAGCAATGGATCCTCGTACAATAGGACAAGCTGAACAACGTCTTATAGTGCAACACAAAGAGCTTGGTGGTGTACTTGAAAGTCGAATTCATTTTTCAGTATTGGCCAGTATTGCAAAACCTGATGCATCAAGGCAATCTTATTTGGTGGATGAGACACCTGGCATGGATAGAGCCAGACGATTAGCCGAACAAGATGGGCATCGGCGGTTAGCAAAAGTGCATGCGCGTGAACATGCTGATCTTTCAGCACAACAACCCGCACCAGAAGGTGAACTACAAAATAATATTTTGCAAAATCCATGGCTTGATAGCCAGCGATTTGACGGGGTAGATAATAACCTAAATCCAACCCCTCCTTTAAATACAGAGGCGCGTCGTGAATTTGATAATGAGCGCCAACAACAAGAAATGGAAAAGCAATTGCGATTAGGAAATATGCCAACCATTTCAACAGCCCCTCGACCTGAAGGCCCAAGATGACGATTGCCAACGATATTATCAGTAGCCGTGTTCCTGATTTTGACTACTATCTACGTGCAGGCGAAACCCTGGATGATATTGATGAATATGGCTTTACACCACTCATTGAAACAGCAGTAACGCGACAAATACATATTGCAATATTGCTGCTCGAACGTGGTGTTGATGTGAATAAACCCGATGTCACGGGACGTACAGCCTTGCATTGGGCTGTTGATAATGGGGATACGGCGTTTGTTTTATTATTGCTTAAGCATGGCGCTAATCCCAATGCGTATACCCGTTCTGGATTATCTGTTTTAGTCTACCCATTGCTACGTGCGCAAGGCCCGTTGAAAAACATGCTTTACCAATATGGAGCAAAGCTTGATTTTGCTCAGGATTTTATTTTAGCTAAATTATTAGGGCATCGTTTTGAATTGCAGGGTGATGTTGATATTGTAACGTATAAAGAGGAGTTTATTGAGCTGGATTGTGAGGGATTTATTCTCGAGTTTACCGTAGCCATGGTCATTGATTCTTTGCAACGATTTACAAGTAGTTTTTCAACGCGCCAATTTCGTGCGCATTTTGACAAGTTACACGAGGTGATGGATGGGTTAACTGTTGCAGCTGAGTTGCTTTCCTTTCAACGTCATGTTGCATTAACAGATGCTCATAAAGCACGTTTAGGTGAGCTATTACAGACACCAACACTAATTTTACCAGCCGCTAGTCGTGGGCATGCGTTATGTTTTGTGCGTCATAAACAATGGTGGGCTAAGATTGATCGAGGTGAAAATAGTTTAAAAGAGGGTAGTGTTAATATTTATCATATGACTCATCCTGAAGCGTTAACGGTTAGTTTTTTACAACATTTTCTATATAAAAAACAGGCTCGTAATTATTTTCATGAGGTTATTAATCATCAGCTAGGTTTGGTTCCTGTGTTAAAGATGCCTATCCACTCACAAATTGCAGGCAATTGTTCCTGGGCAAATGTTCAAGCAATCATCCCCGTTTCCTTTGCATTACAACAATTACAACATGTAAAAGACTTTTCATCTGCTGAAGCCATGAATTTTTATGATGCGTGGGTAGAATGGGATAAAGATAGAGCATTAGATGAATGTATTCAGCGATTTTATACAGCGAATTCCATGCGTAAAGCCAGCCTTGCATCAATGCTCGCTTCTGTTTTATTTCAAACATGCGATCATTTAAAAAAGCATCATGTAGAGCGTGCTGAAAAAATACTAACCATATTAACCTTGCCAGATTATTACTATATTTTACGGAGTTATCTAGATGAGTATTGTATTAAACGTTTAACGCGTAGAGGTAATAATTTATTAAAATTATTAGATGATTGTGGGGTTAATCCTAATATTGGTGTCAATCCAGTGGCAACTGGATTGACTGATAATCCTGAATGAGAATAAATTAGAGCATTGTCTCTGGTCCTAAAAGAGGCGAGGGTAGCTCATCATCTTTTTGATCCTTGATCGACGAATGAAATAGCGAAAATGCTCCAATGGTTATTAAACCACCTATACCGGTAAAGACAGCACCTGTTATGAGAACAGGCGTTGATGCAATAGCCGCGCCTGATATTAACGTAATGATACCGCCTGTTAACAGCAATAATCCTGCTATCTGTAATGTGGATGGAAAATTAAAAAATGCCCATGTAAATACAGGGTCTGTTTTATTTTTCGATATATGTTTTGTGGGTAATGACTCGTTATTTAAATGGGTTGTTGAGTGTGTTTTAGGAGAGTTGTTGGGATCTGGGGGATCATTTTTGCAGTCATCGGGATGTTTTAAATATAATGTTACGCTCATGAAAAATATCCTTATTTAGCTGTGCATATCGTCTTTGCGAGCCTTGGCGAAGCAATCAATGACTTTAAGGATTGCTTCACTTCGTTCGCAATGACGTTGAGTGGCGTGTGTCTTATGAATAATTACGGTTGTGTTGCATAAAATTATTCATGTCCATTCGGTTCTTTTTCAACAACTGATTTTCTAGTTGCTTGCTCTGATCTTATTGGGATAACTCGACCACGTTGGGCATGATTAGGCGTTTTTTTACGAGTTGGTGCTGTTGCACGCTGAGGGTTCACTTGGTTATTGCCCGTACCTGTGGCATTCGAATGACGTCTGCGATTGGTTGTATTTCGCTTTTCAAGTTGATGCGCTCTTGATTTGCTAGTTTGTTCGGATTGCGCACGGGTTTTAGTTTCATGTGTGCGAGTATTTCCTGTTTCTGCCTTATCTCCAATAATACTATTCCATAATCGGATTAAAAAACCTGGTTTTTTAGGTTTGGTTGATTGAGGTTTATCATAAGCTTTAACCGCTGGCTCATCTGTTTTATGTTGTTGAGCTGTTCGTGTTATTTGTAGCTCAGGTTGTTGTATTAATGAATAGCTAGGTTTTTTATTCTTACCAACATTATCCTCTTTTAAGCGACTAATCGTGTATTGAGGGGATTGTAAGTAGGGGTTTGCTACAATAACGACATGAACACTGTGGCGTTTTTCAATATTAAAAATAAATTCTCGTTTTTCATTCATGATGAATGTAGCCATATCTACAGGGAGTTGCACATGTACTTCCGCTGTTTTTTCTTTTAAAGCTTCTTCTTCAATCAATCTTATAATAGATAAACCATTCGATTGAATGTTACGCACAGTACCCCGACCTTCACAACGCGGGCATACTTCTTGTGCCGTTTCACCTAAAGAAAGGCGTAAACGTTGACGTGACATTTCAAGTAAACCAAATCGGGAAATACGACCAACCTGAATACGTGCTCTATCGGCTTTTAAGGCCTCTTTTAATCGATTTTCTACATCACGTTGATTTTTAGTAGAGCCCATATCAATAAAATCAATTACGACTAGCCCACCCAGATCACGCAGGCGTAATTGTCTGGCAATTTCATCTGCTGCTTCAAGATTGGTGTTGAGTGCTGTTGCTTCAATATCAGCACCACTGGTGGCTTTTGCTGAGTTAATGTCGATGGAGACGAGCGCCTCTGTTCTATCAATGACTAAAGCCCCACCAGAAGGAAGTAATACTTCCCGTTGATATGCTGTTTCAATTTGACTTTCAATTTGATAAAAAGTAAATAAAGGAATAGTGCTATTGTATAGTTTTAAATAGGGTAAGAATTCAGGTTGTACTTGTTCAATATATTGCCATGCTTTAATGTAGTATATTTGATCATCTATGATTATTTCACCGATTGATTTACGTAGATTATCGCGAATTGAGCGAATAATAACGTCTCCTTCTTGATGAATCAGGCATGGAGCAAGTTGAGTTGCATAGGCATTTTTAATGGCTTGCCATTGATTACATAACATATCTAAATCTGCTTGTAATTCATCGGGGCTTTTACCTACACCAGCTGTTCGAATAATCAACCCCATGTCTTCATTGAGCTTAAGTGCATTGAGCGTTTCTTTTAATTCATCTCTATCATCACCTTCAATTCGGCGAGAAATACCACCAGAGCGAGGGCTGTTTGGCATTAAGACTAAATAGCAACCGGCTAAGGTTATAAACGTAGTTAGTGCCGCACCTTTGGTTCCACGTTCTTCTTTATCTACTTGAATTAACAGCTCCTGGCCTTCTCGAATGAGAGAAGTAATGGCCGTTTTACCTTCACTGACTTGTTGTTTGTTAAAATATTCAGGTGCAATTTCTTTTAACGGAAGAAAGCCTTGTCGCTTAGAGCCATACTCAACAAAAACAGCATCAAGACTTGCTTCTCGTCGGGTGACTACTGCTTTGTATATATTGCCTTTTTTCTTAACTTCAGATGGACACTCAATATCCAGATCATACAAATGATTATTTTTAACCAGTGCAACACGTACTTCCTCTGTTTGTGTTGCATTTATTAGCATTCTTTCTATTGCCATTGTTAACCCCTATAAAAGGCGCTTTAAACTTAAGTGTGGATAATAAAAATAGAACATCTCAAGCGGGTCGGTTCGCATTATTCAGGTCTCTGAATGACCGACGTCTGGGAGCGAGAGAGCTCGACCT
>CAZNVR010000128.1:0-6062 GCA_964576655.1 uncultured Legionella sp.
AATGTTTCACTTGTAGGCGGGGATACAACACGAGGTCCTTTGAGTATCACGATAACCATTCATGGTTTAATTGCTTCAGGACAAGCAGTACGTCGATCTAATGCTAAATCTGGAGATAAAATTTATCTAAGTGGTGAGATTGGCGCTGCAGCACTTGCCGTGTCTTTTTTAGATTTAAAAGATGAGTCTGATGCTGATATGGCTGTTTTATTAAAAAAATTACAACATCCTCAACCACGCACAGATTTGGCGCATTATTTACAAACGTATGCTACAGCTGCAATTGATGTTTCAGATGGTTTAAGTGCAGATTTAAATCATATTTGTGTGGCAAGTGGTGTTGGTGCAACACTTTATCTTGATCAAGTACCTGTTCATCCGTTGGTTCATGCGTATCAAGCTGAACATGCATTGGAGTTTGCGTTAAGCGGTGGAGATGATTATGAAATATGCTTTACTGTTGCTCCTGAACATGAGATGTTAATGTTGCAAGATTTGGCAAAAGCCGGTTTAACATGTTATTTAATTGGTGAAATTGAATCCGGTAGTGGGTTGCGAGCTAAAACTAAAACAGGTGAATATGTCGCATTGAGTACCCAAGGCTATCAACATTTTAGTTGAAACACTGCACGCTAGGCTCGGCATTAGCAGTCAAGTAAAACTAAGGGGTGCGCATGGATCCGTTTATTGCAAGAACAGCGGGTGTAAAAAATATGCAAAAACAATCGCAACACGTGTTATTTAAAAAAGTATGGCATGAGCCTGCTTTTTTTATCGCGTTTGGTTTTGGGAGTGGTTTAATGCCCAAAGCTCCGGGTACATGGGGAACCTTGGTCGCTATTCCTATGTATTTGCTACTTGCAAATGCGCCATGGCCGATATATTTAATATTCACGTTGATTGCTTTTATACTTGGTGTATTTGTTTCTAATAAAGTCTCTCAGGCATTGGGTGAGCATGACTATAAAGGCATTGTATGGGATGAAATTGTTGGTTTTTTGATTACAATGTTTTTAGCACCCAAAGGATTTATTTGGGTCATTCTTGGTTTTCTTTTATTTCGTCTGTTTGATATTTTAAAACCTCAACCAATTAAGTGGGTGGATGAGCGCGTTACAGGTGGTTTAGGTATTATGTTAGATGATGTGTTGGCCGCAATTTTTGCGTGGATAATCATACAATTACTAGCGTGGTATTTTTGATGAATGACAACCATAAAGAAATGATTAGTATAGCTCTTACTGTTGGCATTGTTGGTTTAGCTATTTTTATTATTCATCGGTTTATTCCTTCAATTATTTGGGCTGGTATTATTGTTGTTTCAACCTACCCGTTGTATCGTCGGTGGAGGCGATTTTTTGGTGCGCAACATAATGTATCGGCATTATCCTTTACTCTCATATTGGTTTGTTTGTTAATTATTCCATTTAGTTGGCTTATTACTGTTTTAGTGCAAGAGTCACAATGGTTTATTAACTATTTACAAGTGATTAATCGAGAGGGTGGACAGGCACCAGGCTTTATTCATCAAATTCCTTTTATAGGCACAGATATTGCAGCGTATTGGGATAAAAATATAGGCCAGCCTGGCAGTCTTAAATATTTTTTGTCAAATGTTCATTTATCTATAACTCCTGCAAGTTATTATCTTAAATTAGTTGGTGTGAATGTTGCACATCGTAGTTTTCAAGTTGGTTTTACTTTATTAAGTTTATTCTTTTTCTATCGTGATGGTGATGCTTTATTTCAAGAAATCAATCATGTTGGGGAGTTCTGTTTAGGTGCGCGTTGGTCTCGTTATGCAGGCAGATTGCCTTCAGCGCTTCGTGCAACAGTCAATGGTACCATTGCGGTAGGCATGGGTGTGGGTTTACTCATGGGAGCTTGTTATGCTTTGGTTGATTTTCCAGCACCAACGCTCATGGGGTTTATTACGGCATTTGCTGCCATGGTGCCATTTGTAGTTCCTGTGGTCTTTGCAATCATCTCCGCGATTTTGTTTTTTAATGGGAGTCTGTTAGGTGCTATTGTTGTGATTGTCTGGGGCACTATTGTTATGTTTGTGTCTGATCATTTTATTAAGCCTGTATTGATTGGAGGCGCCACTCAGCTCCCATTTCTTGTTGTATTATTTGGGATTCTTGGAGGGGTGGAAACCTTAGGGTTATTAGGATTATTTGTAGGGCCCATTATTATGGTGTTGTTTATTACATTATGGTATGAATCGCAAGGTTGCGTGCAGCCAAGACGATGTGTTAAATCATCAGGATAAGGTTGGAGTCTCCCGCATAACAGGCGGGAATTTACATGCTTTTTTATAACATACCCTATAACCCTGGCTATCAGGGTATAGGGTGAGAAGAATGTGCTGAATCAGGTGTAAAAGAGGACTTTAGAGTCGACAGTTCATCAGGAGTATATCGCTCTGATTGTTTATATTGTTCGATTATATTGAGTTGACGTTCTGAATCATTTAATAAGGACGTCAATTCATGAACTATACATTTATTTTCATGATAGTAAATTAATAAAGCAGCTATAAACGTGAGGTAGTTCGTGTTTTCAGCTAACATCAATTCCTTAATCTCGCTAGTATCTAAATAGTTCATTAACTCGGCAGGTAATGCGTTAAAATAATTTTGTGTAAATAGGCAATCATTTTGCATTTCTGCTAAAGGATTATAGATTGTTCTTAATGTTGCAATGACATCAGCTTTAAATGGATTCGTTGTTCGCCTGTGTTGTTTTATAAACTCGATTTTTCGTTGATGAGGAGTATTTAAAAATTTAACGAAAGATTTCAGATCCATGGCCATGTATTCAGGTGTTCCTGAAACGGTTTGATCATGGATGTTGTTAGTTGAAAATCCAAAGTCAATTAGTTTTAAATTAAAGCATTGATCAATCACTATGTTTTTAGGTTTAATATCTTTATGAGCATATGGGATTTTTCCCGTATGTAATTTATTGACTTCAATTAATAGGTCAATAGCAAGTTTTAAGCGTATTTCATTTGAGAGGGGCTTTAATACCTCGGGAGATAACGCTAATCCAAGATTAAACATAGGTTGATATCGTTTGTTTTTATGACGCGACCAAAAGCCATCGGATATGCCTGCGTGGTAACTAATGGTTAACTCATTCTGGGCGAGTGTTTCAAGCTTGAATGACACTATCTCTTGAATTTTTATCGCATACGAGGTGCCTTGTTGGTCTTGAGCATGTTTAACTCGAGCAAACTCTCCAGTACCTATGATTTGATTTGTTTCATTTTTATTAGCTAATCTAAAAATTTTTGTATTTGCATCGAAAATATGTTTACAGTATATGTAGGATGATGAAAGATTACTTTCTTTGCGATTTAGCTTTGTTGCTTTTGGATTATTTTCGAAATAACGTTCAGCAATACTAAATTCCTCATCCCTGGAATGTTCCATTTAACGTGCGTCCGACTGAATTGTATGGTTTAAGCAGCATATCATAGTGTTATAAATGTATCTGCGTTTTTATATGAAGATTTTATGTCACATTTATTTCAAAAACATTTTGCAAGCAGTCATCATCCTTTAATTGCAACGGTAGAACGTCTGTTGCAAATCAGCGATTATGCGGCTCGGCAAATAGACTTATTAATCATTTTATTAAAAGAGGATGATTGCTATACCCCATTGTATAAAAAAAACTATCAATGCTTGATTCAAGATATTGCACTAGAGCTGCCTTTAGGTGGTTTTAATAGCAAGCTGCGACAATTTCGCAATAGATATTTGTTACGTTTGTTATTAAGAGAGTTAGCAGGGCTTGCTGATACAAAAGAAACCATGGCATCTTGGTCTGATTGCGCAGATTGTATTATTACACATACGTTAACGTATTCTGTAAATCAATTAAATGTACGATTTGGTGTCCCTCGGCATGAGGCATCTGAAATTGCACAAATCTATGTTTTAGCCATGGGTAAGCTCGGAGGGTGTGAGCTTAATTTTTCGTCTGATATTGACTTAATCTTTGCATACTCTGCGGTAGGCTATACCGATGGAGAGGAACGTATTAGCAATCATGAATTCTTTTGTAAAGTTGTACAGCAATTTATTCAGATATTACAAAATAAAACCGCAGATGGTTTTGTCTTTCGTGTTGATCTTCGTTTACGTCCTAATGGTGAAAGTGGGCCATTGGTTATGACCTTACTTGCTATGGAAACATATTATCAAGAGCAAGGGCGAGATTGGGAACGTTACGCTATGGTGAAAGCACGCTTGATTGATGCAGATACGTTAGGTGAGCACTGGTTTAGTCGATGGATCAAACCATTTGTGTATCGACGTTATGTAGATTTTAGTGTGATTGAATCTTTACGTAGTATGAAAGCTATGATTGAACGTGAAATTCAATTAAATCCCATGTTAGATGATATTAAACGAGGACGAGGAGGAATTCGAGAAATTGAATTTATTGTGCAATGTTTTCAATTAATTCGTGGTGGCCGCAAGGTTAAGTTACAACAACAAAATACACTTTTAGCGTTAAAAACACTAAAAGAGGAAGGGATGTTAACTCGTGGGGTTGTATTAAAAAAAGCATATCTTTTTTTGCGTAAATTAGAAAACGCCATACAAACGCTCAATGATCAACAAACCCATTCTCTACCTCATGAGCCGTTAAAACAACATCAAATCATGCATGCCTTAGGATATCACTCATGGGATGATTTATTAACGACGTTGCATCAATACCAGCGTATTGTAACGCTTGCTTTTCATGCTGTACTAGGTCATGTTGATTCTGTACAAGAAGATACTCGTTTGTTATCTAATCAGTTAAATAATTTATGGCAAGGGCACGTGGAAACAAGCATGGCTATTAATTTATTGGCAAGTTTTGGGTTTACTCAACCCGAACGCTGTTATCAAATGCTACATGCCTTTCGACATTCTCCTCGTTGCCGCCACATCACGCAAACGTCACGTATTCGTCTTGATCGTTTTATGGTTCTTTTATTAAGCTCATTAATGAATGTTGATTCAACAGATGACGTGTTATTGCATGTATTACGTTTATTGGAAAGTATTGTCGGTCGCAGTGCCTATTTAGCATTATTGACAGAAAATACGTATGCTCTGCAAGCATTATTACACTGGTTTGCTAAAAGCCCATTTATTACAGATTTATTGGTGAGTTATCCTTTTTTACTAGAAATTCTTATCGACCAAAATCACTTATGGAAACCATTAACAAAAAAACAATTGGCTCAGGATTTACAGGATAGATTAGAACAATGTGATGAAGTGGATTTACAAGATGATGTCATTCGACAATTTAAGTTAACCTGTTGGATGTTAATGGCTTGCGCTGAGTTATCTGGTCAATGTGATGCTGTACGTGCAGGTCAATTTTTATCAGATGTTGCTGAGGTTATTATTGAAAAAGTATTAGCCAATGCTTGTCATCAATTAAGTGTTCGCTATCCTGAAATCACTAAGATTAAATCGCAGTTTGCTATTGTATCTTATGGCAAACAAGGTAGTCGCGAGATGAATTATGATTCGGATGTTGATTTGGTATTTTTACATGCCAGTCAACCTGCACATGAACGTTTAGTTATTCGATTGACTCAAAAAATATTGCATATGTTAACGACTCGATCGCAAAATGGCGTGCTCTACGCCGTTGACACCCGATTACGTCCCTCTGGTTCAGCGGGTTTGTTAGTGAGTCATATGGATGCATTTTCAGATTATCAACGTAATCATGCATGGACATGGGAGCATCAAGCACTATTACGCGCGCGCGTGTTGTGTGGAGCTCCGAATCTTAAACAAAAATTTAATCAGTTACGGCGAGAGGTACTCTGCTATGCACGAGATAAAATAATACTTCGTAATGACATACGTTGTATGCGTGAAAAAATGGGCTACAATGAAGACTCCATTAAATTTATGGTCGGCGGGTTGCTTGATTTGGAGTTTTTGGTTCAATATTTAGTGTTAGCTTATCCAATATTGCGGTTACCAAAAGTAACACATACATTGTTATTATTAAAACAGTTAAAGGCAGATGGC
>CAZNVR010000129.1:0-5941 GCA_964576655.1 uncultured Legionella sp.
CTGTTAAAATAACCTGGATTAAAAATGCTTTTAGTGCAGAGGGTTGGTTTCAGCCGCTTCTTTTCGATTTAGTTGACAATGATGCAATTAAATAGCAAGAATGGCTCAATTTAATTTGAGAGAGATCATATGACACAACAAGAAGATAGAGTCAGGCATCTTTTTGGTATTAATATTGAGGCCAAAGTGGCTATGGCAGATACCTTATCGGTAGACATTGCACGAGCTGCTCAACGATTAATTACTTGTCTTTTAAATGATAACAAGATTTTTCTGTGTGGAAATGGCGGGTCTGCTGCGAATTGCTTGCATTTTTCAGCAGCGATGTTAAATCATTTGGATGTAGAACGCCCTCCTTTGCCTGTTATTGCGTTAACAACAGATATGTCAACATTAACAGCGATTTCCAATGAAGGACATTATGATCAAGTCTTTGCTCGCCAAATTCAGGCATTAGGGCAAGAAAATGATGTGTTAATCGCTTTATCAACAACAGGAAATTCCAATAGTGTTCTTAATGCGGTGAATGCAGCGAATGAAAAAGGGATTGATACCATTGCGTTAAGTGGTCGTGATGGAGGCGTGTTAACCAATCATCTTGGGCCAGAAGATATAGAAATTCGAGTTACAGGAGATACAGCAGCACGGATTCGTGAAACCCACTTATTCATTCTACATTGTTTTTGTGACTTAATTGATCAATCATTGTTCGGCCAAATGCTGGGGTAGCGATGTATCATAAAATAAAATCAGGGATTATTTTATTCCAAGCACTCGTTTTAACAGGATGTGTTGCTGCAGTTGTAGCAGGGGCTGCCAGTAGTCTTGTTGTTTATGATAAACGTACCATGTCGATGGTTGAAAAAGATGCGCGAATTTTTCATGTGCTACGTGGTCAAATTATTCCTGAACCTCGTTTTCGTAACTCCAGGATTATTGTTAGTAGTTTTAATCAGGTCGTGTTATTAGCCGGCCAAACACCCAGTGAAAATTTACGCGCTGAAGCTCAAAATATAGCGCAACATACACCCAATGTGCGTCGTGTTTATAATGAAATCAGTGTTGATTACCCCCTGTCTATTACTCAGCAAAGCCAAGATACTTGGATTACGGCACAAGTGCGCAGTAAAATGTTAGCTGAGAAAGGACTTGAATCAGGCTCATTGCGTGTAATTACTGAAAATGGTGTGGTGTATTTAATGGGAATTGTAACACCAGAGCAAGCTAATTTGGCGGTTAATGTTAGTCGACAAATTAATGAAGTACGTAAAGTGGTAAAAGTTTTTCAATATATTCGTTAGCGGAGAATGTGATGCGTAAACAAGGATATGTTGCGCTGTTCTTGATTCTTGCCTGTTTGCAATTATCGGGTTGCGTGAGTGGTATTTGGACAGGAGCAAGTCTGATTTATGGGCGCCATAACACGTATCGAAAAATAGATGATTTTCAACTCAATGCTAGTGCTAATCGTGCACTTTATAAAGATAAACGCTTTAAGCAAGTGGGCGTTGTGATCGAAATTTCCGTTTTTAATCGAGATGTTTTAATGGTGGGGCACGTTCCTAATGATGCTCTTCGTCAAGAAGCAACAACGCGTGTACAAGCCGTAACCGCAGGTAGACGTCGCTTATTCAATCAATTAGCCATAGGTGGTCGTTCAAATGATGTAGTGCAAGATGCATGGATTACGGCCAAAATTCGTAGTCGTATTCTTGCTGATTCAACGATTAATCCGGATGCATTTAAAATTATAACGTTTGGACATATTGTGTATTTGATGGGAGATGTTGTGCCTGCGCAAGCAGATAAGGTTATTCTTTTTGCAAGAGAAACTGCTGGAGTCAAGCGCGTTGTTAAGTTATTTAAGTATTATAATTTAGCTGATAAACCGATATAAAACAGGCCTGAATATGCAGGCCTGTTCATACTGTTCCTGATCGTGAATCAGGAAGTGGTTAACCTGATTCTGATATTTATATCCTATCAGTGAATGTTGCGTTTAACAATCGTAAACGCGTTTTTTTTAAATTTTTTTCACCAACCAGACCCGTTGATTGATTTACAGCTTTAATCGCACGCTCACTTTCTGGGTGGGGAGTTGTTATCACCGGATGAGAGGGCCAGTGTTGTCGGTAGGTTAAATGACATTTATTGTGTTTATGATGTAAACCATCATCATAACGATGGTGCATATTCACTCGCATAAGAGCCGCGTTATGTTGAATTTTTTCGGCCATGATAGTTATCCTTCTGTTGGTTAATCTCCATAAGCATTAATCAAGAGCTGTTTATTTCGCTCTTGTTTGAAGTATAGCTTGTTTATGGAATTTGTGATAAATTTATGAGCAATATATCTGTTGATGGGCATCATATGCTGACGCATCTCATTGAGTGTCGCCGCAGGCTTTTACACATTTTAAGTTGTTTTTTTGTCTGTTTTTTGGTCTTTTTTTTTATTGCACCGCGTTTGTTTCATGCAACAGTCTCTTCATTATTAGTCGTACTTCCATTGAATGACTCTCTTATTGCAACACACATGACGACGGCGTTATTAACACCGATTAAATTAGCAGCGAATGCTGCTTTATTGGTTACAACGCCCTATGCTTTAGTTCATTTGTGGTTGTTTATATCGCCTGGTTTATATTTACGTGAACGTCAACGATTGCTGTGGGCTATGAGCAGTAGTCTTTTGTTATTTATTTGTGGTGTTTTATTTGGTTTTTATTTAGTCCTGCCTTACATGTTTTCTTTTTTTGTACATGCAATGCCAGATGGTGTACGCTTCATGCCAGATATGGGGTATGCCGTTGATTTTATTACGCATATGTTGTTGATATTTGGATTATGTTTTCAGGTGCCTTTGGTCTGTGTGTTGTTGGTAAGAATGGATGTAATGGAGTTAAACGCATTAAAAATAATTCGTCCTTATGTGATTGTTTTGGCATTTATTTTAGGCATGTTGTTAACCCCTCCTGATGTATTGTCTCAAATCATGTTAGCCGTTCCACTGTGTGTGCTTTATGAGCTAGGTATTGTATTCGCATCATTCTCAAAGACTGTACAAATTGTAAATTAACCACTATACATAAAGCATGTTTATCTATGTTGGGTCATTGTGAAATCTAATGCGATTATAATGGCTTTTGTTTGTTTTTTTCTTTGTGCCCCTCTGTCTGCAGAGCCATTTAATTTAGATGCAGATAGCCAATCGTTAAAAAACATAGAAAACCAGCTGAACTCGGAGCAAATCAATTATCATAGCTTGGTTTATCTGCGAAACTTGGTTCACACGGGAAAAAATCACGCAGATGCGTGCATCAAAGAAGCAGAGCACAATATTCAAGACATTCAATCTGTTTTGCAACATGAGGTGATAAAAGACACCTCAAGTCGTTACAGATCATTGCTAAACCTGAAACATCTTGAGGAACAAAAAAAAGCAGATTGTGTTTACTATCAGTTTCTAGCTGACAAAACCTTAGTGGCGATTGCAGGTAAGATTGTTGATGTGAGTAAAAATCGGCTTTTTCAAAAGCAGGATGTTTTTTCATTGCCTATTCATGACCTTTTCGTTGAGCCAGTGTCGTTTATTTTTTTCAGTCTCATGCTTGTAGCCCTTATTGGTTTTTTGCTGTCTGTGGTGACAAAAAGGGTTTTTCCTATGGCGTTTTCCAGATGGTCTAATCTAGTTAAACATCACTTGATATTGCCGGCGCAGTTGTATTTGGTGTATGCAATCTGGGGGACGTTTCATGTTCGAATGGTTCTGTCACAACAACATGCCTCATCCAGTCCATATGCATGGCTTGTATTTGTCTATAGCATAGTCTTTATACGATTGTATCTGATGATGTTTAGCGACTTTGCTCTGAAACGGTTTCTTACACCCAAGCGAGTTGTTCTTTTTATGTTATTTTGTGGTGTATCTTGCTCGTGGTTAATGTGGAATGGTTATCTGTTGCTGGCGGTAATATTGATTCCTAATGTGCTCGCCACATTTGTTTTAGGTATGATTGCAATAGAGGCGTTTTATTATGTACGGAGATTATTTTTTTTATTATTCCATGATCCATTGGGCCGAATCGCTAATAAGATACATGTTCTTTTAGGCCTACCTCTGCATCAAAAATTAATAGAAATTACAATATTGCAGTGGGTTTTGACAGTACCCATTGTTTTTTTGTTTATATTTTCTTTAATTAATATGTGGGGGGCGTCAAATTATCAGCTGGATTTAAGTATTAAAAAAGTTCAATATGGAATGCATGTTTTGGGAGTGTCTCTTAATGGGGGGGTATTTTATGCTCTGGCCGTGTTTTGTTCTCTCTCTTTATTGGGACGAGCATTAGGTCTATATTTATCAAAAAAATCAGCATTTAAACATGACCTTCATAGACAATCGGTTGTGCGCTTACTTGTGACTTATTTTGCGTTTTTTATCGCATTAATTGTAGCGCTGATTCTAATGGACATGGATCTTTCGAAAATCACTCTTATTGCGAGTGCTTTATCAGTAGGTTTAGGGTTTGGCCTTAAAGATTTGGTGGGTGATTTAATCAGTGGCATTATTTTATTAATCACCAAGCCTATAAAAATAGGTGATCATGTCATGATTGATGGCACAGAAGGGTTTATAAAAGAAATTGGAATCTTTTCATCCCAAATTGTAACCCTTTCACAATCGGTTGCTATTTTTCCTAATTCGTTGGTTCGCAATCAACAGATTAATAACTATACGTTTCATGATAAATCAACACGCCTGAGTATTCAGGTTTGGGTCGATAAACAAGATGATTTTGAGATGGCAAAAGAGCTCTTGCTTGCTGTTGTGTCGAAGAATAAACATGTTATTCAAACGCCACCTCATCAACCAACGGTTCTTTTTGATCAAATACTATCCAATGGTGCGTTGTCTTTTATGCTGGATCTGGTCTGTTTTATTAAAGATGTTGACAGAAAATCACATATTTTAAGTGAATTGAATCTGGATATTGTGCGTATATTTAAACAGTACCATTTTAATATTAAATTGAGTCATTAGATCACAATCAACAGGGGGGCTTGAGACGTGGATGAGAGGTTTGATGGTCATTACCCAGGCTGTATAACAGAGGGAGCTCATGAGTTGTCAACATGACCTTACTGAGTGTGAAATTCCGTCGTTGCGACCCGAAGGGGGAGCAATCGCAATCTAATTCTTCAGCGCACAGAACCCCGGGCTGCTTCGCCTTTGGCTCGCAGAGACGCAAGTTAGTTCGGAACGTTTTTCAGCCCCGGTCTATACGCTCGTAAAGACGGAATGGGTTTATTTTTAAAGCACACATGATCTCGGCCTGGGTTGTATAAATGCTCGTGTCCACCCTCCTTTAATGTATGATATAATACCTATCATTTTTGCCCTAAAGGACCATCGTAATGAGCGTTGAAACCACTTATGATTCGAATAACATCAAGGTTTTAAAAGGACTGGACGCGGTTAGAAAGCGCCCTGGCATGTATATTGGTGATACCGATGATGGGTCAGGTTTGCATCACATGGTGTTTGAGGTTGTTGATAATGCGATTGATGAAGCATTAGCGGGCCATTGCCATGCTATTAACGTGATTATCCATGCCGATGAATCCATTACAGTGAGTGATGATGGACGGGGAATTCCTGTTGATATTCATAAAGAAGAAGGACGTTCTGCTGCTGAAGTGATTATGACCATCTTACACGCCGGTGGTAAATTTGATGATAATTCGTATAAAGTTTCTGGTGGTTTGCATGGGGTTGGCGTATCGGTTGTAAATGCCTTGTCTGATGAATTACATATGGTGATTCGTCGAGAGGGTAAAATTCATGAGCAGCATTATCATAACGGGGTGCCTGATGCCCCTTTAACAGCAACAGGGGTTTCAGAAACCACAGGCACACAAATTTGGTTTAAACCCAGTG
>CAZNVR010000130.1:0-5934 GCA_964576655.1 uncultured Legionella sp.
CACGTGGCGCTGATGTCAATGTGATTCTTGACTTAATGATTCACGACATTGATATCATTCAAACGATTGTACATAGTCCTATTAAACATATTGAAGCCCAAGGTGCGCCTATATTATCTAAATCGATTGATATTGCTAATGCTCGAATCACGTTTGAAAATCATTGTGTAGCAAATGTCACCGCAAGCAGGATTAGTTTTAAAACCGAGCGTAAAACACGAATTTTTCAAGCAAACACCTACATTTCAATTGATTATCATGAAAAAAAATTAGCAGTTTTTCAAAAAGGACAAGGTGAAATGTTTCCTGGTATACCAGATATTATTCGCCATCAATCTGCTTTTGAAAAAGGCGATGCTTTATTGGAACAAATTCGTGCATTTGCTCAATGCATACAAAACAATACAACTCCTCTTGTCACGGGTCAGGAAGGCTGTGCCGCTCTAGCTACAGCTGCTGAAATAACCGCATTGATTGATACTAATTTAATGAGCCGTAATGCAACCAATTAAACGTTTAGTCATTATTGCCGGAGAAGAGTCTGGCGACATGCATGCAGCTGAATTCATTCGCGAGTTAACATCCACTCATCCTAATCTTGAGGTCAGTGGCATTGGCGGACGGCACATGCAAGCGGCCGGGGTGCACCTTATTAGCGATCTTGCTCGTTTTGGCGTAACAGGTGCATCTGAAGTTATTCGACATTTTTTTGTGATAAGACGAGCATTTAAAGATATACAACATCATTTAAAGCACCATAAACCTGATTTATTGGTGCTAGTTGATTATCCTGGATTTAATTTGCGTTTAGCAAAATATGCAAAAAAAATACTAGGAATACGTATTATTTATTATGTAAGCCCTCAAATTTGGGCATGGAAAGCAGGTCGCATACACACCATCCGTGAGTGCGTTGATCACATGGCTGTTATTTTACCTTTTGAAAAACAAATATATACGAATGCAAAGGTCCCTGTATCATTTGTTGGGCACCCTTTAGTAGACAAAGTTAAAGACTGCTTAGACATAAATGCTCAACGCACACAATTAAATCTACCACTCAACAAACGTATAGTTGCCATGCTACCAGGAAGTCGACTCAATGAAATTGAGCGTCTTATGCCTGTGTTATGTGAAACAGCAAATCAACTACACCAACAGATACCTGATTTACACTTTGCAATCCCCATCGCAGGAACCATTGAACCTGAACGAATTAAAGCCTATTTTAAACATTCAACGCTACCAATCACGTTTATCAACGGTAAATCAGTTGACACGGTAGCATGCAGTGATTGCGTAGTTGTTGCTTCAGGCACCGCATCCCTTGAATGCGCCCTGCTTGTAAAACCCATGTGTATTATCTATAAAGCGTCCAAGCTTACTTATTTTGCAGCATTTAGATTGATTAAAATCAAATATTTAGGTTTATGTAATTTATTACAAAATGAAATGATAGCACCCGAACTCTTGCAATATGACTGCAATTCTCACGAGTTAACTAAGATGTTAACCGCCTTATTAAACGATGATGAAATGAAACAACGCATGCATTCAAGACTGCAAAAATTAAAATTATCTTTATCTGCACAATCAGCAGATTGTACGATATCAAGCTTGATTGAGCGTGAGTTAAAAATCGACCATCACAAACCGGCATCACTAAATCACTAGCGTAAACATAACTTCATCAAACAAGATACAAACCTTTTTGACTCGACCAGGATCAAACAAAACGATCCGCATTAAGGGTTACCAATCAAAAATCCAATCGGCTTTAACCCGCTCACTTCATCGCAAATCACTTTAAGAATAGCAAGAACAGGCAGTGCAAACATAATACCTATTATTCCCAATAGTGATCCTCCAACAATTAACCCTAAAATAGCGGCAAATGGATTAATACTAACTTGCCGCCCCACAATATTAGGCGTTAAAAAATTCCCTTCAAGAAACTGAATAAACATAAAAATAAATAACACACATAAGGGATACCATAATGAATCAGTGGTAAGTAACGCAAATAGAATGGGTAAAAGTGCACCTAATAAAATACCAATATAAGGAATAAGTGTTAATACAGCTGCCATTACGCCAAAAAGAAGTGCGTTTTCAATGCCTAATATAAGGAGTCCTAATGAGTTTAGGACGGCTACAATGAATATAATCAATAACAAACCTAAAATATAAGCACTAACTACCAATTGTATTTTACTTAAGATAGTTGTTAATTTACGATGATTTTTATAATCAACTGTTATATATAAAAATGAGACCAGAAATGCCCGATAATAAAGAATAAAAAATAATGAAATAACAAAGACAACAAAAGAAGAAATAAAACTGGTTGTGGCTGAAAGAGTACGATTTAAAAATGTGGCACTATTTTTTAATAAAGCATTAAATGTATCTTTCAATATAACAATTTGTTGCTCCGCACTAACGCCTAATAAATCAGTCATTACGCCTTGAATTTTTCCTGGCATCCCATTGAAGTTGGCTTTCAATGTTTGTATTTCAAAATCCATATGTCTTAATTGTGTAGAGAAAAAAATAGCGATACCTAAAAAAATAAAAATAAATAATAATACGGATAAAAGAGTACTACCCAAACGTGAGGGATAAAGCTTTTCTAGTTTATTAGCGAATGGTTTTAATGCAAGGGCTACAATCAACGCCGCCAATAATGGATTAATTAAACCTCTGGATATCACTAAAAAATAACCTGTCAGCAGGATGCTTGCCAATGTATAAAAATAAGCTCTTATGTCATTATCACCGGTCATGCCCCTTCTCCTTCTCCAGATCTATCTAAACCAATCGTATCTGTATAGTTCTCTTTTCACAAGGGTGTGTTAGCAATAACGCCTTTGCTGCTTTCAGGCACTAGAAACACATCTACCATGACCTCAAGCTGCATGATATGCTCTAGAACGCCAAATTCATCTTCCGAAGCCCTACGTCCCGCGACTTGTTCGCCGGATCCAGAGATATTGCGTAATGCAAAGGCCTATCGCACGAAAATAGACCGAACTGGATCCCATGGACTAGCCGCGGGATCTCGAGAGCTGAATGATCAACAGGCTCTAGACATTTTTTAAACTAAATGTAAAAGCGCATTTTTTTTGTATTAATTACTTCTAAAGATGCAGCAGGATATCAATTTGCTTGGAGTATTAACCACATGCCATCGAATACACATCGTAAAAATAATCCCAACTCTCATGCAAAGATAGCCTCTTATTTATCAGCAGCCTCCTCAACCATGATTCAGACAACAGGGACGCATGTATTAGATACCATATCTAAAAGATTACAAAACAATAAAAATGTACATTTATCTTTAAACAACCCACGTGCATTTTTTAATAACTTATATCCAGTTATCTACCCTACCAAAACCAGTTCAATTTGGGATGGATATAGCGCGGCATTAACTTATCGAGTTATTGCTTGTACGTTTACCTTAGGTTCACAACCCTTATTTCAAGACTATTTAAATAAAAAATATGGTCATCAAATGAATCAATGGGTTGGTCATACGTATCAATCTACAGTTACACACGCAATGTCAGGCGCCATGTTTGGAATCATTGAAGTTGCATTTCTTCCTCTAGATAGATGGAAGGTGCTGCGTCAGATGAATAATACAACGCCTTTTTTTGATTTAATACAGCAACAAAAAACGAAACTCTATGTAGGTTCATCTATAACGTGCCTTCGCAATATAACTGCATTTTCAGCCTGGTTTGGAGTTGCAGATATGGTGAATAAGCATTTTTCTCATAATGGACAATCGGGTTCTATTCCATTGTATCAACGGGTGATCACATCGTCTGCCGGCGCTGTCGTTGCTACCATTCTATCAAATCCAGCTGATGTGATTAAAACGATTAAACAAAAACAATCTGAGAAATTGGATGTAAAGCAAATTGATTCATCAATGAAAATAGCCTCACAAGTGTTAAAAGACGATGGCATGAAAGGGTTGGCACGTGGAGTATGGCCTCGTTTAGGATCAATTGTTCCTAGATTGACTTTTCTTAAAGTATTAAGTGAAGAATTAACACCTGTTATTAATAAAGTACTCGATAACTCAAGCGTGTTAACGAAAAAATAGCGTTAACCTTGTGATTAAACAGCATAAAAAGGCCCTGTTTTCTTTAATAGTTTTTAAAATACACGTATGATGCGTCCTTATTTAATATAAGAAGCGTTGTATTGTATGATTAAAAAAACGATGACTGCTTGTATATTACGCATCCTGGGGTTGTTTTTTGTGCCCTTTCATTACAATAATGCATACTCATTCTCTTTGCACGCCAACATTCACCCTATTTTAACTTTTACAACTGGTGCCTCTTCATCCCAATTAAAACAATCCCAAACATTTCAACCTATTGATTTGTGTATATATAGTTATAAAGCACACTCCAATCCAACAAATAACGTATTTGGTGGATTTGTAGGGTCTGAAATGTTCAATACTAATGCTTGGACATGGGTTACAGGTGTTAGCTATTACCAACTCAGTCCACTAACCGTTAGAGGCGTATTAATTCAAGGGGCAGACTTATCATCCAATGAAACATTTAATTATAATTATCAAATAAAAACCCAACAAATACTAACAGAAGGAAAACTATATTCGGTTCAAAACAAGCTCTCACCTTTTTTAATGTTAGGCTTAGGCGCGTCTATAAATAAAGTTGCTGGTTATCAAACGAATGTTCCACCTTTTTTACAATTTACCCCAGCTTTTTCCAATCATATTCAAACTAACCTTACCTATGCGTTAGGGGCTGGTATTGATGTGCCTTTATCTAAATCATTCCAAGTGGGTGTTGCCTATCGCTTTACAAATTTAGGCATGGCTATGACTGGTAATGCTCAACTTGATGGAATAGCCATTACCAATAAATTACAACAATCGCATGTTTATACGAATCAACTCCTTGCTCAATTTACATTTATACCTTGGATTAAAAATTAAATATGAAAAAATTTAATTGGATGAAAGGCTGCTTCATCATTATCTTACTAAACAGTTATCATCTTAACGCTTATTCCGCGGTATTTAGTATTGTTCCTAAATCAGGGACATCCCTACCGACTACAGTGACCGCTGGAGGAAGTGTAAACGCTTTTTATACTGTCACTAACACGACAAGTAGCCCACACTCTGGCAATTATGTTAAATATCTTCCTACAAACACCACTCAAATTACCGAGGATGTAACCTACCCTGATCTATGTGGTGCCACGTTTCAACTAGCACCCAACGCCAGTTGTACGTTAAAATTGCGTGTGCACGGACCTATAAATGCGAATAATCCAAATCCCAGACATCATTTGTTTGTGTGTTTAGGCGGTTGTAAAACCTGTTGTGCGGGCACAAACTACCCCTTAAATGTAACCAGTATCAATCCGATTTATACCGCAATATTTGATGCGGGTAGCAGTGGAACCCGTCTTTCTTTTTATAGTGTTATCCCCGGTAACGGCGGTTATCCCATAACTAATCAAATTGGAACATATGATGATTCACTACCAGGAGTGCCCGATGATAATGGAATTAATGATTTTCTGAATGGAACGGGGTCTATTGCTTTCGATGAGCCACTTCCTTCGGGTTGTCCTGGTTACACTAATTTAGGCCAACTCGATGTTGAGCCCTGTGTTTTACAACCCCTGCTCCTCAAACTCGATGAAGCCATTCTCATTCAAAATACACTTAATCCAACATTATCTCTTCAAAAGTCTCAAGTTAGCGTAGAGTTATTCGCTACAGCAGGCATGCGCACTGAAGATGAGCGTAATGGAGGAAACAAAACCACAGAGCAAATTCTAGAATATTATGAACAAATGAAAGCATATGTTGCAGAATGGGGCTATGCTGTTGGTGAATTTAAAACCATTAATGGCAATAGTGAG
>CAZNVR010000131.1:0-5928 GCA_964576655.1 uncultured Legionella sp.
CCGTTACAGCAATGGCTTGTGATGCAATTGGAGAGCAATAATGACGAATCAAGTTATAGATTAAAAATTGCACCGCCATACCTGACAGACCCACTAAACACATTTTTAAATAGCGCTTCATTTCTCGAAAACGTAAAATAAATAAAACTCTTAACGAATCTACCACAGAGTTTGCAGGTAATTTACTGACACCCACTTGCCTATCAATAAACTCAATGGGGTATTCACAAATTACAGCTTGGCTTTTATGTAACAACCATAATAATTGTAATTTATATGCATATTGATTAGATAAAAACTGTTTTGGTAAGGCGTTTTTTAACACACTTCTACGTGTAGCTCTAAATCCACTGGTAAAATCTTTATAAACAGGTGTTAGCAACGCTCTTGCAATCCAATTGCCAATAACAGACATGCATTTTCTATGCCATCCCCAATTAGCAGGAATACTGCCTCCAGGGACATAACGACTTCCTACCACCACATCACAATCATTTAATTTCTCTAACATGGGAGCTATATACTTAGGCTCATGAGATAGATCTGCATCAAACTCAAAAACCACATCAGCCTGTAATTCGTCTAGGGCGTAACGCATGGCTTGCATATAAGCAGAGCCTAATCCTGATTTGTTTAATTCTGTTTGTAAGTGCAAATGATCATTATCAATTAATAAGTTGGTTACGATTGTTTGTGTTGCATCAGTTGATGCACTATCAAAGACTAATACATGAATATCGGCATGTTGAATGGCGTGTGTTGCATTAAATACCGCATTTAACGTGTTTTTAATTACAGCTTCTTCATTGTAGGTCGGAATAATAATGACCACTTTCATCATTGTCATAACTATATATATCTCACGATTAGACTCATAAGATCGATCATATCATAATGCACTACTACATGAATATTTACAGGTATTTTTAGTTTAAAAAAAAATCATTCTGTTGACCCAATACCGGCTAAAGCTTACAATGTGCACAACCCTGCAATCATTTTTAGGAGTAATCGTTATGCTAGGTCTCTTTGCACAATCGTCTAAGACATATGATCCCCGAGTAGCAGCCCAACAATTTAAACAAACACTAACAACCCCTTCCAATCAAATTGAATTTTCTTTAACCAACGATGAACATTTAAGCCGAATTAAAGAATGTACACTTGCTGTCAATGAACAACTGTCTATTTTAAAACATCGTGACGAACATATTGCAATAGGCTTTGGCATTGGTGTTTGCGCACTAGTCTTGTCTCCTATTCTTCCCTTTGGTTTGACTATAGCTATGTCAGGAGTCGCTTATGGCGCATATTTTTTAGGTGGCCGAGATGATCCTTATAATAAATTTAATATAGCACTAGAACATTTAGCTCATTGTTGTGACTGGGCATTAAGTGATATAAAAAATGAAGACAAATTTACCAACGAAATTATACAAGACATGCTTAAAACGTTAGCACCTCTTGTCACACAAGCTGATTTAATCACGATCATGGGAAATGAAGAAGAGGCCAATACACTGCTCCAAGGTCTTGATGTATTAAATAAACACATGAATCCAAGTAAAGCACCATTTAAATTAGCTATGAATGATGAATATAATTATCATTTATATGGGTACAGACGAGGTGGATCATTAGACTCGCTAATCAATGTTCTTCGCATCTCTTTTCATAAGGCATTTACATTTGCATGCCAATTATTTATTAATGAAGCAAGCAAAACTACAACAACTCCTGCACCCTCAATTTAACCTATGCATGTGCTTAAAATCATTTTTTTAAGCACATATCAGAGGATCTATTAAAATAATCTTTACATTGGCATTCACAATGGCTAAATTAGCCTCTTTTACATATTGAGTTATAAACATGCAAGGCTATAAAAAATACATTTGTGTTATCTGTGGATTCATTTATAACGAAGCGGAAGGTTGGCCTGATGATGGGATTGAACCTGGCACATTTTGGGATGATGTACCTGAAAATTGGTTTTGTCCTGATTGTGGTGCTGGCAAAGAAGACTTTGAAATGGTTGAAATAGATTAATACATAAAGGGCAAGCCTGCTTGCCCTCGTTAAATACTCGATAAAACGTTGTACTTCTTCTATTTGTTCCCTGTTGAAACTGAGCAACAAAATACCCACAGCTACAATGATACATCCACAATAAAAGAACCAATAAAAGCTTTGCATGCATCCATGTAGCACTTAAATAATAATGCGGATTATACGTAATTAACGCGATACCAAATACGGTTGTTAGCACGCCAGCAGGCCATGTAATAGCATAATACAAACGCCTCTCCATTATACGAAATCGCTCGATACTGATTTGATCCGTAGCATCTGCGTGATACACAAATAATCGGGGCAGATAAAATAATCCTGCAAACCATGCCACCATAGCAATAATATGAAACGCTTTAATAATTAACACACTAATTCCTATTGATTATGTTTTTGTCGACGCCTGGATTGTCTTAATAAATTTAAAGATTCAACGCCTAATGAAAAACCCATTGCAAAATATAAATAACCTCTGGGCACATGAAAACTAAAACTATCCGCAACCAATAACATACCAATCAGAATTAAAAAACTTAATGCCAACATTTTAATCGTTGGGTGCTTTTCAATAAATTGACTCACAGGCTCACTAGCATAAACCATAACTAGAATAGCAACGGTAATTGCCACGGCCATAATGGTAAAGCTGTTGGTTAAACCAATTGCTGTTAACACACTGTCTAATGAAAAAATAATATCCATTAATCCAATTTGTACAATGACTCCTCGAAGGGTTGCCGCAGCACTTCTGATGTTTTTTTGTTCGGCTGGCGTCTCCCCTACTTCGTAATGAATTTCTTGAGTCGCTTTAAAAATTAAAAAAGCCCCGCCTGCTAATAAAAAAATATCACGAACAGAAAAAGAGATATCACCTATGATTAAAAATGGTTTGGTAAGCTTCACTAGCCATACCGCTGAACCCAGCAGCATTAATCGTGTAACCCAGGCAAATGTAAGCCCCCATTGTCTTGCTCGCTTACGCTCTTCACGAGGTAATTTTTCTGTTAATATCGATAAAAAAACCAAATTATCTATACCCAAGACAATTTCCAAGATGATCAATGCGATCACACTAAAAAAAACTCCAAAAAATTCCATAGCACCACATTCATGATTAAAATTATATTGTCCACAATAATACCTAAAAGGTAAATGGTTCACTTTCCACGCGTCCTTGGTTATAATCGAAAAATATCTAATATTCACGGTGAATATAATCATCAACTTAATCAAAAAACTATTGCATAAATCCAGGCCTAAAAAAGCGCCTGAAATCATAGGAGAAGATTTAACACATATCATCTCTCGCAATCATCATCATGTATCAAAAACGGACATTAGCCCTAATGCCTTGACTGTATTAAATCGTCTTAACAGCTCAGGCTTTCAAGCTTATTTAGTAGGTGGCAGCGTTCGTGATTTATTATTACGCAAAGCACCAAAAGATTTTGATGTGTCAACCAGTGCCACACCTAATCAAATTAAAGGTTTGTTTCGCAACGCACGTATTATCGGTCGGCGCTTTAAGCTTGCCCACATCCTGTATCATAGAGAAATCATTGAAGTAGCCACCTTTCGTGGTCATGATGCCGTCGATGAAAGTCAGCAAGTCAATGATAGAGGTATGTTAATACGTGATAACGTGTACGGAACACTGGAAGAAGATGCCTGGCGTCGTGATTTTACGGTCAACTCACTTTATTACAATGTGGCAGATGGATCGATTGTAGATTATACAGGCGGGGTTAAAGACGTTGAGCTACGTATTATTCGCATGATTGGCGACCCCATTACTCGTTATCAAGAAGACCCAGTACGTATGTTGCGTGCTATTCGCTTTAGTGCAAAACTACATTTTGAAATAGCACCGGAAACAGCCGCACCTATTACAGAATTAGGTGTATTGATTACTCACATCTCCGGTTCACGTCTATTTGATGAAATGACAAAACTGTATCAATGTGGTGAAGCAGAAACCGTGCAACGGCTACTTATCCAATACAGCTTATTTGATCATCTATTTCCACAAACAGCAATGCTTTATCATGATAAAACCTATCCTGTAAATGCATTATTAATTAATGCACTGGAAAGTACTGATGCCAGGGTTCGAGATAATAAACCCGTCACACCTGCGTTTATTTTTGCAATTATTCTATGGTTTCCTTTAATGGCGCGTAAAGCCGAATTGGAATTAAATGGTATGGAGCCTTTACCTGCACTTGAAAAAGCCATGTCTCAAGTGATCACAGAACAAAATAAACGTGTGACTATACCTAAACGTTTTACACAAGTCATGCGTGAAATTTGGCTTATGCAATTTCGCTTTCCAAAGCGCTCAGGTCATCGTCCCTATCCGCTCTTAGAACACCCTCGCTTTCGTGCAGCGTATGATTTTCTCGCATTAAGAGCATTGGCTGGCGATGAATCCATGGAACTAGCTCAATGGTGGACTGCGTTTCAAGATGCGGATTTAGCAGGACAAACAGAGATGATTAATAAACTCGATGCTGTTAAGCCTAAGTCACGTAAACGACGTAAACCCAAACCTGCTCCCATGGCCTAAAATGACGCGTTGTTATTTGGGGTTGGGGAGTAATTTAAGCACCCCAACACGTCAATTAAATCAAGCAGTGAACGCCTTACGCAAACTCCCTCAAACCATGATTACCGGGCAATCGCGCATTTATTTAAGCCAACCGCTTGGGATACGTGCACAACCTACCTATTGCAATATGGTCATCGCCCTTCAAACTAAATTACCCCCTTTTCGTCTACTGTATTATTGTCAAGCCATTGAAAAACAACAACAACGGATACGAAAAAAACATTGGGGTGCACGAACACTGGATATTGATGTCTTACTCTATGGTAATCAATCTATCCATACTCATCATTTAACTATTCCGCATCCCCATATGCTTAACAGAGATTTTGTCTTAATTCCATTAGTTGAATTAGAGCCAGAGCTTCATTTACCGAATGGACAACGCGTTAATGAGTATTTAACAACGTGTAAAACACATGTAATTCCAATTCATGGTTGATATTACCTCGCTGCATCTACTACACTTTATATTAAGGCTATGTTTGTGATACATGAAAGAGCCCTCTTCTTTCATAACACAAGCAAGGACGCTACAACTAAACCTGACTGATAAACGAGGTTACCTTATGTATACCCACATTTTACATGCTACTGATTTATGTGAAAATCATTTTCATATTTGCCAACAAGCGGCAGAAATTGCCAAGCGCTTTAACGCAAAATTATTTCTTCTCCATGTCATTGAAACACCCGCTACACTTCAATTAGCACAAGGACTTGGTTTTGCAGAAGTAAGTAGCCCTACCATGGATGATGCAAAAGCCGTTATGGCTGTTTTGGGAGATGCGTTAAATATTCCATTAGAGCAACAATTTGTCGAAGTCGGCTCAATTAAAACCCATGTATTAAATAAAGCAATGGATCTAGGATGCAAGTTACTTATTATTGGTAGCCACACCCCCTCTAAACTACCCGCGTTTTTAGGAAGTACGGCAAAAGATATTATTCACGAGGCTCAATGCGATGTGCTTACGTTAAAATCTGGCTTGTAAAAACACATGGCACCTGAAAAACGGTGCCATTTATTGACAACAATCTACTTAATACCAACCACCATAGGTATAAGAACTATAGCCCACGCTAGATCCACATGTACCACATGAATTCCCACAGGTTTGACAAGCACTAGTACAAGTTCTGCATGAAGAGCTTGCTGGAACATACATAACATCTGTTGCGCATAAATCACTTGTACAACAACCCGCCAACAAACCAAGAGCACCTGCAATGAATAACGAACTGAATAATTT
>CAZNVR010000132.1:0-2210 GCA_964576655.1 uncultured Legionella sp.
CTTCTGTTATAGTACAAAATAATCAATCGATTTCTGTTAGTGCAGAACCTGGGACTCAAGTGACTTTACAAAATATGGGGGAAGATCCTGTTCAAGCCACTTGTTCTACGTAATGGTTCTGTTTAAGGATGAGCTGAATGTATACGTATGATCCACATCGTCATGTGAGAATTTGGTTAAGTCGTGATCGTGATGTTTTTTTAAATATTGAGAATCAATTACGATTCATTAGCATGCGTTATATTAATCCTCAGGCTGAGATCCATTTGATTTATGATCGTAGTCTATTATCTGAGGCGGCGATTAAGGCCGCTCATTTATTTTGTGCTAGACATCGAATTAGTCTACATGATGTGCAAAGTGAAGTGATTGCTTTGTGTGGCTCTATAGAAGAACAGTTATTGATTGCATTATACCAGTATGAAATTGAACATTTAAAGCAGGCGGGGAATTTAGGTGTATGTAGTGATATCTTACGCTGGCTGAGTCCTGTATATAAATTAGGTACTTATAGTGATTTTGATACGATGATTAATACAAAAAATTTACCTGAGCGTATCTCCGTACAAAAACCTATATTGCTGAATGTGGATAGTCTATCTGTAGATATGCCTTTAAAACAATGCCGCTCAATTATATTGAATAATGACGTCATTGCAATAATTGACGAAAAAAACTCCATTGAGTTGATAAAAAAAATACAGCGATCAATTTATTATACTTATCTAGAGCCATCTAAAAATAACCCTTATTTTAAGCATATTAATCAATTGACGCATTCTTTACTGGCGGAGTCAGATGGAGTGCAAGTAGATGATCTCATTGATGAGATGACAGGTGATGCGTTTATTAGTCACTTAAGCAGTATCGTCGAGAATAATCCCAATAAAAATGCTTATGCTTTGAGAAAAAATATTATTTATGTAACTAGAAATAATGATGCTTATTGTAAAGCTAAACATACGACAATTAACATGTTTGCAAGTGAAATTAGAGACGAGCTAGCACAATCAACGGATGCCATTTCTCGTGCAAAAAGTGCTAGCGCAACAGATAATGAACTTGTTATAGAAACACGAGAATATCACCGATTGCAATTTTTAAAATATAGTGTGATGTTTACGACGGGTCCGATGCGCGTTTGCGCAGTGTTGTTTTGGAAATTAATTTATACATTGGATGAATTTCAGAACGATGTGAAACCATACGCTTTTTCTCATTATCAATTGGAGTCACATTTTAAATCTAAACAGTTGTATAGAGATGAAGCGACGGAACTTAATACCTGCGATGATAAATTTAAATCCAACGATTTGTCATGGCTGGAAGAAGGGTGGCATGCAATTGCTGTTCGTGAGGTGCGAATTAAAACGGCACAACAAACCCTTTACCGATTTTTTAAATCAATCAAATCGAACATAACAGCTCAGCAGGATTTAGAGCGAAGTGTATTGACCTACCCATCGTAATTCATGCACAGTGATCTTGCTAGTATAAAAAAACTCAGCACCACAGAGATTCGGTGGCGAGTTTTTTATTTAAAAAAGCAACTAGCTCTAGGTTCGTCATCATTAGAATCCTCTTTAAATTGAATACACATATCATCCTGCCCGTGAAGTTCTAGCTCAAATGGAAGGTTAAGATTGTTTAACATATCTAGCTCGAATCGTTTATTTATTGCATAAACACTCAGATAAATTAAGAACGCAAAAAATACAGATGCGGGTATGATTGGCTCAACTCCTGTTAATATTATTTGAGTACAAATAAAAGAATTAATTAATTCTTTTTTTAAAGGATATAGGTCGCGTACTTGCTGTTTGTTATTATTTTTTCTATGGTCTTCTTTTAGCAAGAATGACCTAACATAAGGCGTTAAATCGGATGGAAATTTAGTCTTTTTATTTAAAAAAGCTAGAGCATATTCAGTATCAGTTTGCATGAGTTTTTGAGTAAGATAATTAATTTTTCTAGATGTAATCATCTGATCTTTGTCATTCGTTACATAAACCATTTGAGCTTTGGGTAGTATTCTAGAAAAAAGGTCCAATTGTTTTTTAGACATACAGATTATTTCATCAGATGATAAGTAGAGTGTATCTATAGAAGGTTGAGGTGTTTTTGCATTAGATAACAAATCAAAAAACAGTGTATGAAGCTCATTGTTTCTTAAATCTAATCCTTTTAGGTTTTTTTGAGAAGATAATGCT
>CAZNVR010000132.1:2220-5923 GCA_964576655.1 uncultured Legionella sp.
AAAAAAAGGTGGCAAACCATTTCCTCTTAAATCAAGATGAGTAATGGATTGAGGGATTGCTTTGATTAAATGATGTAGTTCGGTCTGATTTTTAAAAAAAAGTTCATTGTAACTTAAATCAAGATGTTGAACACGAGCAGGAATATATTTAAAACTTTCCGTTATTGTTTGTAGTGAGATTGCGTTACCACCTTCCTGTGAAAGACGATCTAGTTTTAAATGAGTACACCTTGGCGGTGTGTCTTGTATGGATTTGATAAGATTATGCGGTTGAGGAGAATGTTTCATGATTTTCTCTATTATTTCAATTTATGAATGCTATCACATGTATCTTTATTAATCAATTGGGTCGCAAAGCGATCTGTGTTGTTCTGGTTGTCCAGGATTCAATGAACATATAAACAAAATAAAGGTTGAGATGTTGTCATGTATCCTGCGTCTGGTTAAGTGAAATATGTTCATTTAGGGCTTGATAGTATCGGCGTTCTTGCTCTTGTTATTCCTAACTTAACAATCGTAATTAATGCTGTTTTTTAGGGGAGGAACGTGTTGAATGGACTCACACCCATTTTCATCATTTAGGACAACCTCTTCTGTTGATGTAGTCACCTTGACAGCTGCACCTTGGTTATTAAAGCATTGTAGTGTTGAGTATTTCGGCTTTTTAAAAAAATGATATGTTGCATGCTGAGTAAGCCCTTTATCTCCCTCGACTTTAGCGATGAGATCGCGTAATCCGCGTCCTCTTCCACCAAAAAAACAATTTATTCCACCGGTTTGCATTGCTTTATCACTACCATGCCGCTTTAAATAGGACGCTCGGTTTTTAGAAGAATTTAGGGTTTCTATTAATATGGGTGAAAATCCTCGACCTTGATCCGTACAGGTAATTGCAATTTTATCCAGGCTGTCGTCGAACTCTATATCAACACGAACCGTTGTCCGAACGATCTCAGCATGGGAGTCTAGTGCATGTTGTAAGGATTCATCGATAGCGTTTTTAACAATTTCGACTAAGCTGTCCGCCATAAAAAAATAAGCGGATGTTTTTTCAATGATTTCTTTAAGTTTGAATTGATTTTCCGTGGCGATTTCAATGAGATTAGGTAGGAGTGTTGCTCCTTTTATTGAATGAGGCGATGTTTCATTGGTAATTTTTGCACGAATAGTATTAAAAATATAAGCAGCGGATCTATCTCCGTTACATTGTTGACGATAAGCGTGAAGATAAGAGCTTAAATCAATACAAATATCTACGGACATTTGATCCCTTACTTTTTCAAGAACAATAAAATCGTCTTCATCGCAGGAATATTGACTAGTCAACATACAATCACTCCATCATTTGTATTGGATCTTCTTTATAGACCAGAACGATGAATTTTCAAGTCGTTATTCATTTAATTGGTATGATGATGAGAAAAGAATAAGCGAATGGGTTACCCCCTATTGGCTAATAAGGCGTTGGCTACTTTGGATTGATTTTTTTTACCTAAAAGTTTACAAATCCAATCACCGACTTCAACCAGTTTGAAAATATCAACACCGGTTTTAACGCCTAAACCATGCATGAGATATAAAACATCTTCTGTTGCAACATTTCCAGTTGCACCTCGTGCGTAAGGGCATCCCCCCAGACCTGCAACTGAGCTATCAAAACGGGTAATGCCGCATTCTAATGCTGCTACAATATTGGCGATGGCTTGACCGTATGTATCATGGAAATGCATGGCTAATGGTGTTGAAATACAGGCAGAGGTTAGGGCTGTGATTAATGTTTTGGTTTGTTTGGGTGTGCCTACACCTATGGTATCTCCAAGGCTTAATTCATCCACACCTAAATCAATGAGCTGATGAACCACTTGCATTACTTGTGAGGCTTTTATGTTGCCTTCGTAAGGACAGCCTAAAACGCAAGAAATATAAGCACGAATATGTATTTGATTGGCTTTGGCCATGGCTATCACGGGTTTAAAACGAGCAATACTTTCAGCAATGGAACAATTGATGTTATGTTGATTAAATTGTTCACTGGCCGCTGTAAAAATAGCAATATCTTTAACGCCTGCGTCCATTGCTTTTTGCATGCCTTGCTCATTCGGTACTAACGCTGAAAAGTGACTGCCTTGTGGTTTACTAATTGCTCGAAAAACAGCATCACCATCTGCTAGTTGTGGAATTGATTTTCCAGATACAAAGCTTGTGACCTCAATGTGTTGTAATCCTGTTTCTGACAATGCATTGATGAACTCTATTTTATGATGGGTTGGAACAAAAAATGCTTCATTTTGTAAACCATCACGAGGGCCCACTTCAATCAGTGTTACTGTTTCGGGATGATTCATGTTTTATTCTCCAATGCCACAAGTTGGGTACCTTCCGATACTTGTGCCCCTATATCATAAAAAATATCCGTTAAAATACCATCGTGAGGAGCATGAATGGTGTGTTCCATTTTCATGGCCTCTAATACCATAAGACCATCTCCTGTTTTAATTTTACTACCGATGGGATGCAAAATAGCAACGATTGTTGCGGGCATAGGTGCTGTGAGTTGACCTGTGTTTACTGTTTTTGTTGCGTGTTGTTGAGCATTAAATCGCTCAATAGAAATAGCGCCAGATTCAAAATAAACCGTTAGCATTTGAGAGGTGGAGAAAACAACATATGTTTGCTGTTGTTGTCCATCATCAATATGTAACTTGTTTTTGTGTAAATGCAGGGTCCAGGTAACGGCTAGATTATCTATTTCAAACCAAGCTTGATTTCTATTCATGGGAATAATTCGAACAGACTGTTTTTTGCCCAAAATAATATACGTTGTTTGCCAATAACTCGTTAATTGATTTTGCCAACCGAATGTATCAATACGTAAATTATCCTGTGTGTTTTGTGCGTTGATGTAATCCATTGCTGCGGCTATTAGAGCTGCTAGTGGTTGATTTGGCACTGGGACTGGGAGTGTTTCTTGCTGCAGAAAGTGGGTGTTTAATTGTTGATTGATAAATTTTGGGTGGTTTATAATGGCCTGTAAAAATGCAATATTGGTTTTTACACCATGGATATAATAATGTTTTAATGCTTGCAGCATGCGTTGACGTGATATTTCACGGGTTTCACCCCATGTGATTAATTTAGCAATCATGGGATCATAATGCATGCTAATGGTTGAGCCTTGCTGAATGCCTGTATCAATTCTTACGCCCTCGCCAAAAGGAGATTGTAGAAAATCTATCAATCCTATTGAGGGCATAAAATCATGTTCTGGATCTTCAGCATAAATTCGACATTCTATTGCGTGTCCATGAGCGTTAATGTGTGCTTGAGTGCAGGGCAGGGGTTCGTTATTTGCAATGCGTAACTGCCATTCAACCAAATCAAGATCGGTTATCATCTCTGTAACGGGGTGTTCAACTTGCAGGCGTGTATTCATTTCCATGAAATAAAAATTATTGTGCTCGTCCACTAAAAACTCAATGGTTCCGGCCCCTGTATAATGAATTGCCCGAGCGACATTGACGGCGGCATTCGCCAAGTTGTTTCTCAATGTTTCATTGAGCAGGGGAGCCGGTGCTTCTTCAATAATTTTTTGATGTCGACGTTGTATCGAACAATCTCGTTCAAATAAATGAACCACCTGCCCGTGGTTATCGGCCATAATTTGTAATTCAATGTGACGAGGATTTAAGATCAACTTTTCTAC
>CAZNVR010000133.1:0-5921 GCA_964576655.1 uncultured Legionella sp.
AAGCACTACTTCTTTTCTTGCTATTAATCACCTCGCTCGTTTCTGCCCATGGTGGTAGAACAGATAAATACGGCTGCCATAACGATAGAAAAAATGGCGGTTATCATTGCCACAACGGTGGCTCAGTTCCGAAACCCCAAAGCATTCGCGCACCTGATAATGCGACGCGTGCAACTTCAGCAAAGCCTCAATCATTAACCTCACGACCCGCTAGCTCTCAAGTAAGAGAGGCTAATCTTGCTGCCCATAAAGACTTGGTTCTAAAAACTCAATCAGCATTGAATCGACTTGGTTATTCAGCGGGTGATCCTGATGGAGTTTTGGGAAAGCAAACAATAAAAGCGATACAACATTTTCAGGTTGATAATGAAATGACTGTGGATGGTAAGCCTAGTTATTTGTTGTTGGAGGTTTTGTTGGGGAAGGTGGGGTGAGGTGATGTTGTTGTGCGCCAAAGAATTGGAGATATGAATGTCTATTAATGCTTGACATATTTTCTTGAATTAAATAGATACTTGGTCACCTCAGCATAAAATTTTTTAATGGTCGGAACACACAACATAAATAACAGAACATACGATTGCTTACCCAAACTTTAAAACGAAAATCAGACTAAAAAAATTGCTGTTGAACTGTTGTAGGGAATTGATGGATTAGAATTCCCTATACTTGGTATGAATGATAAAACGGAAAATAATCATGAACGGAAACGTAGGTGTTTTAGCGCAAACAACAGTTCTACATGAGATTCTTAAGTGGTCTACTTCTAGGCCCAATTGGCAGCGTGATGCGCTTCGACGTATTCTGGAAAAAGGCACAATTTTAGAGGATGATTTACTGGAATTGGAGCGAATTTGTCGAGCAAGCCATCAAATTGATACCGGTGTAAATCCAATTATTTGTGTACCGTTGACGCAATCCCATTTGCCTGCGGCACCGGGTGTAACGGAATCAGTTTCACTTGTGTCCATAGGTGAACTCGAAAATGTGAATCGCTTGTCTTCGGATCAAACGATACCTTTGGGAGATGAAATTGGTCTTACTATAGTTTATGGTGAAAATGGAGCTGGTAAATCTGGTTATGCACGTGTAATTAAAAAGGCCTGTCGTGCTAGAGGTGCACAGCCAATAATTCGTCCCAATGCTTTTGCCCAGACAAACGTATCTGCAGCTTCGGCGAAAATAGTATTCAAAGCTGGTGGTGTTGACGTTAACTCCTCTTGGACAGACGGCATTACTGCTGATCCTCGCTTAGCTAATGTGTATGTGTTCGATTCCCTGGCTGCAGGGCACTATGTGAGCGAAGAAAGCTCAGCTGCATTTACACCTTATGGCTTGGACGTTTTGCCAGCTTTGTCGAAGGCATGTGATGTGATAGAAGAAAAATTAAAAACCGATATTGCTCAGAAAAAAGCACTAATAAGTGGAATTTCTTTGAATTGGAAATATGATTCCAAAACGTTGGTCGGCAAATTAATCGACAATCTTTCCGCTAAAACCAAGGCGTCTGATGTTGAGTTGCACTCAGGATTAGACGCAAACCAAAAGCAAAGACTACAAGATCTCCGAGAGGCATTTAAAGCTGACCCACTACAAAAGGCAAAGTTGACTCGTGCAATGGAAGCAAGACTAAACGCATTTGCCAAGAAGCTTGAAACCATTTCCATAGAGTTAGCAGATGATAATCTTTTGGTGCTTAAAAAAACACTCGATGACGCAACGCTTTCAGCTAATACTGCTAAAATTTTTGCATCAGGTCAATTTGACTCTACTTTTCTAAAAGGTACAGGAGAAAAATTTTGGGGCGTGTTGTGGAGTGCTGCACGCGACTACTCTAATAATGTTGCTTATCCTGAACAGGTATTTCCGGTTGCTACTGAAGACGCTAACTGTGTGCTTTGTCAGCAAGAGCTTAATGAGGAGGCGGCTAAACGCCTAATTTCGTTTGAAGCTTTCGTAAAGGATACTAGCCAAGAATTAGCAAAAAATAATGAAAAATTGGTTGTGACTACTAGTGATAAGTTAATCGCTATTGATCCTCTTGCGGATGAATTAGAAAAAATAGATGTGGATCTTGTGTTGTTGACGGCTGAGCAACGAACGTTACTGTCTCAGTTTGTCATTGTAATAGATGAGCGGTTAAGGTTGATAAAACAAATTTTTACAACTCGTGTATGGGTGTCTTTTCCTGATCTTACTCCGTCACCGTTGCCGTTTATTAAATCGTTGCAAGTCACTCTTGATGCCCGTGCAAAAATGGAGGAGTCAGCACATGATCCAGATACCCTTAAGGCACTAGTTGCCGAAGGTGCGGAGCTGGGAGCTAAAGATTGGTTATCTGATGTTAAGGTGGATGTGATAGCACAAATCGAAAAATATAAAGAAATTGCTAAATTAGAACTATGCAGAAAAGATGTGGCTACTGCACAAATCACAACTAAAAGTTCAGACCTAACCAAGCAATTTGTTACTGATGCATTTCAAGAGCGATTTAAAACGGAGCTGAAATTGCTTGGATTGCGAACACTAGACGTGGTGTTAGAGCCCATTAAGGGAAAAAAGGGTGAAACCAAATTTTGTCTTCGATTGGTCTCAGCAGGTAAATTAAAAGTTGTTGATATTGCGAGCGAGGGGGAGCAGCGCTGCATTGCGCTCGCGGCTTTTTTATCAGAATTATCTCAAGCAGCGCATCAATCAGCATTGGTGTTCGATGATCCAGTGTCTTCTTTAGATCATTGGCATCGCGAACGAATCGCTGAACGTCTTGTAATTGAAGCCAAGCAAAGACAACTTATAGTTTTTACACACGATGTCGTGTTTTTAAACGATCTTTTGGCTTTTGCTGAAAAAACCAATATTGATCCAAATGTTTTAACACTCGAATGGAATGATGGCTCACCAGGGTGCTACGTGGCAGGCCTACCTTGGGATAGTAAAAAACCTCTTGATTGCTTAACTGAGCTTGAGCAAAGACAAAAAGCTATCGCTGCAAAATGGAATCCTCAGCCTAATGGCGCAAATATTGAAGCAATGCGACATGCTTACTCACGGTTAAGATCTACAATGGAGCGCGTCGTAGAAGTTGAATTACTTGATGGAATTGTCTGCCGATTCGAATCTCAGGTGAACGCTGGACGTGTAAAAAGCTTGATAGGAACTACACAGGCAGAATGTGATGAGTTAAAACGATTACTTAAGAAATGCCATCAAATAACGGATGCTCATGCTCCCTCAACCACAACAATTCCTAATCCTTCAGAGTTCATGCAGGATGTCACTGATGCCAAAAAGCTTATTGCAGATATTCGAACCCGTAAAAAGTTAGTGAATTAGATACATAGTAGGTATTCATAGATGCTATAAAAAATCTCAGGGAAATAGTCCACCTGTGATGCAATCTAAAAAGGACTAAATTAATTAAGAGGAATAAAAGATGTCATCTACAGGAGAAAAACCTGGTGTTGGATATTACATATGCATAAAATGTGGTCAAAACGTACATCTAAATGACCACTCAGATAGACTTCCGCCTTGTCCCAAATGTCAAGGGACCGAATATCGTCCTTAACGTGTAGGTTGGGCAGCAATGCCCAACATTCCTATATTAGAGCAGCTCTAGATTTAATAGGGTCTTTTAATAGATTGGGCGCAGCAAGCGGCGCCCCTACGGTATTGAATTTATTTTTCTTTCCATGCATCTTTATGCGCACTTAACATCGCTTGATACTGTTTATTATTTTTCGCTTTCTGCCACACCTCATAAAAAATTTCCGCACTGCGGGCTTTTTCTTCGTCTATCACTTTGGGCAATATTTCTCGTCCATGCGCGCCACTTTGACCTTTTTTATCGTCAGGAACTGGGCCATCGTATTTTTTGCCGCTTTTGTGATTGGCGTAGCGGCGGCTGCGGGTGTAGCCCATTTGCAGGAATTTTCTGGCCATATCAGCGCCCACAAAATCATCGGCTTTTAAAAATTCTTTAAATAAGCTGTAAATTTCTTGCGCGGATTTTTTGGCTAACTCGGGTGTCTTGAATTTCCAGTGTGGGAGTATTTCGCTTTTGTACGGCTCAACCAGTAAAACACCTTGCTCACCAACTCCTGTCCGATAAAGCTCCGGGTGGTCGCGGAGATTCAGTTTTTTGTAATCACGTGAATAATCAAATTTCGCGAAGGGCATATTCAAACCTCTTACGGCAATCGATCAGCTGGCGCTACATCGCTACTGACATTACCGCGACTATTCCCGCCACTAATAGTATCGCCATCGTTTTTACGCAGAGTCCAGAAAGACAGCGAGGAAATAATTGTCAGGCAGCCAAGCGTAATAAACGCGTGGTGCAACGCGTTGGTAACCGCTACGCGATCTGACTGTGGTAAATCACCGAGATACAAACCCGCAATGATGGACGCGAACGCCAGCCCGAAGCTGATGGATAATTGTTGCAGGGAGCTGGCGATGGTGCTGGCCATGCTGGCTTGTTCGGATGACATATCCGCATAAGCCATGGAATTCATGCTGGAATATTGCAGTGAATTAAACAGGCCTTGTGCGAGACTGATGGCTACTATCCAGCCGACGGCTGTCCCGCTATCGACAGTGGCGAACAACATAATGGTGGTGCCGATTAACAGTGTGTTAATGATCAGCACAGAGCGGTAGCCGAATTGTTTTAGCAAGCGGATCGAAATTACTTTCATAAACATCGCCGCTGCCGCGGCGGGCATTAGCAACAAACCGGATTGCCACGCGGGAAATCCGAGGCCGACTTGATACAGCAGCGGTAATAAAAATGGCATGCCACCTAAACCAAAACGGGTGATAAATCCGCCTACTACTGCGACGCGAAATGTTCTGGTTTTGAAGAGCGAGAGTTGTAACAGCGGATGCGTATGTTGGCGCGCATGCCAGCCATAAGCGGCCAACAGTGCGAGTGATAAACCGATCAAAATACCGGTCAATGTCGCATTCAAATAATGTTCGCCGAAAATTTCCAGCACCCACGACAGCAATGCGATCCCGCAACCGAATAGCACGAAACCGACAATATCCAGCGGCGGTGGATTATCGGCGCGGTAATCCGGCATATGACGGTGGATCAACCACAACGCAATGACACCGACCGGAACATTGACCAGAAAAATCGCTTGCCACGGCAACCAGTGCACAATCAGCCCGCCAATGGTTGGGCCGAGTAGGGGGCCTATCAATGCCGGGATAATCACGAAGTTCATCGCGGCTAATAATTCGGATTTGGGAAAGGTGCGCACTATGGCGAGACGGCCTACGGGTAACATCATCGCCGCGCCTATGCCTTGCAGAATTCGCGCGGCCACCAGCATGGGCACGTTTTGCGACAAACTGCAGAAAATGGACGCGAGGGTGAAGATGGCGACGGCTGCCGAAAATACGCGCCGCGTGCCGAAGCGATCTGCCATCCAACCGCTAATCGGAATTCCGACCGCGAGGCTCAGCACATAACAACTCACAACCGCTTTGAGGCTTAAGGGAGTGACCTCCAAACTGGCGGCGATGGCGGGCACGGCGGTATTCAAAATGGTCGCGTTTAAATGCTCCATGAACAGCGCGATTGCCACTAGCCAAGGCAGATAACGTTTCACGACTGAGATGTCTACCGGAGGCTTGATCACATTTTCCACTGGGTTTCCCATCAGTTTTCCTAACAATGTAGGGGCGCTGCTTGCTGCGCCCAATTTACCAGATAAACAAAAAGCAGGGCGCAGCAAGCGGCGCCCCTACGGGTCCTGAGGGCCCTCGATTGCTAAAACATCAACCCCACCGTCGAACATTTTTACATTCCTGTCCTATACTTCCGAAGTCTTTTACGCGGAATAACAAGAATGAAATACGACATTGTCGTCATTGGGGCCGGGCTTCAAGGTGCTGGTGTTGCGCAAGCG
>CAZNVR010000134.1:0-5902 GCA_964576655.1 uncultured Legionella sp.
GTGTTACGTCTAGGATCAGATAAAGAAAATCCTTCTCGAATACACACGCGTGCTTCATGCGCTTCATAATCATCAGGATGTAAGAAACGTACATCATTTGTTGCAACTAAAGGAATATTTAATTCATCCGCCAATCGCACCACGCGTTCGTTATAAAAATCTTCATTCACACGCCCTGTTCTATGAATTTCCAAATAAAATCGATTTGGAAAAATGGCCAACCACGACCGGGCTAATTCTCGTGCTAGTGCATCATCTTGTGCTAATAAAGCCTGCCCAATATCTCCACCTCGCCCACCTGATAATGCAATCAATCCTTCGGCATGTTGTGCTATCCAATCCCGTTGTATCAACGGCTGTCCTTGGGTCTGGCCTTCTTGATAGGCCCGAGACACCAATTGGGTTAAATGTTTATACCCCATCTCATTTTGACACAACAGCACAATAGAAAAAATTTGCTCTGGTTTTTGAGCACTTACACAGGGTAAATCGCACCCCAAAATGGGTTTAATACCTGCTGAAATAGCTGATTTAAATACCTTTACTGCCGCAAATAAATTACAAAAATCAGTTACAGCAACAGCATTCATTCCTTTTTTTGGCACATCATGCATCAACGAAGACACACGCACCAATCCATCTACCAAAGAAAATTCAGTATGCACACGAAGATGGACAAAAGAAGGAGGCATTGAAAAAATCTCACAAAAATTTATGGGCATGACACAGCTGTAACATCATGATGATAGCTTTTTTTAGATACCTTACACCAGTAAAACCTCTTTTTATATCGGCTCTCTGCGCGAGCCCTGAACACCAAGCCGATAGGCACAACACTTATGTATTTTTACCCATCCTATTTTAGTAACTGGATAAATTCATCTTCCGTTAAAACCCGCACGCCTAATTCAGTGGCTTTTGTCAATTTGCTACCCGCGTCACTACCCGCAACGACATAGTCGGTTTTAGCAGACACACTTCCTGTAACACGCGCACCTTTTGACAGTAAGAGTGCTTTTGCATCTTCACGTCCCATGGTAGACAACGTACCTGTTAATACCACGGACTTATTATAAAACAAATGCGATGTTTCATGTGTTGTTTGCATGCTCAATGGCCAATGAATTCCTGCATTCAATAATTGATCAACTATAGCCAGGTTGTGAGGTTGTGAAAAAAAGTGAACAATATACTCAGCACCTACAGGCCCGATATCTTTTAACGCCATCAGCTCATCCATACTGGCTAATTTAAGTGCTGACATATCACAATAATGATTCGCTAAAACACGAGCACTACTCTCACCTATTTCACGGATACCTAATGCATAAATAAATCGATGAAACGTCGTTGTTTTACTCTGCTCTAATGCATGCAATAAATTATCAGCTGATTTTTTGCCCATTCGAGGCAAGCCTGCAAGCACTTGTTCATTCAATCGATATAAATCAGCTACATCATTTAAAATCCCCACATCCACCATCAAATCAATTAATGCAGGACCTAATCCATCAATTGCCATGGCCTTTCGTGAAGCAAAATGCCAAACCATCCGTTTTAATTGAGCTTTACAAAACAACCCCCCAGTACAACGTGCAACCGCTTCACCGGGTTCATGCACAACATCAGCATGACATACCGGACAATGCTTCGGCAGTTTAATAAAACGAGTATGTGCCGGACGTAAGTCTTTAACAACAGACGCTACCTCAGGTATGACATCTCCTGCTCTTCGAACGATAACAACATCCCCGATGCGAATATCTTTTCGTTCAATTTCATTCATGTTATGCAGTGTTGCATTACTCACCGTCACCCCGCCTACATGAACAGGTTGCAAGCGTGCAACAGGAGTCAGAGCCCCTGTGCGCCCGACTTGAAAATCCACATCAATTAAAGAGGTCATTTGCTCAATTGCTGGAAATTTATGTGCACAAGCAAACCGTGGGGCACGAGCAACAAAGCCTAATTGCTGTTGTAACTGATAGCTATCTACTTTATAAACCACACCATCGATTTCAAACGCAAGAGATGATCTTTTTTTCTCCATGTTATTATAATAACTCATACATCCATCAAGCCCTCGAACCAAATGACTTTCTCTAGACACTCTAAAACCATAATCTCTTAATAATTCCAATTGTTGAATATGGCTATCCGGTAAATCAATTCCTTCACTGGCTCCAATACCATAACAGTAGATAGCTAGAGGACGCTTTGCTGTAATCGCAGGATTTAACTGACGCAAACTTCCAGCTGCTGCATTACGAGGATTTGCAAAGGTTTTTTCATCCATTTGACGTGCATTGAGATTAAATGCCTCAAAACCAGCTTTAGGCATATACACTTCACCTCGAACCTCAAGAACGCCAGGTGGGGTATCTGTTGTCAATTTTAATGGGATAGATGCAATGGTTTTAATGTTATTGGTGACATCTTCTCCCACAAAACCATCACCACGTGTGGCTGCATGTACCAATAACCCCTGTTCATAGGTTAAATTGACCGCTAAACCATCCAGTTTTGGTTCACAAGCAAACAACAAGTCGTGTTCATCGATACCTAATTTTTCCGTAACGCGTTTAACGAAGGCCTGCAATTCTTCGCAAGAAAAAACATTACCTAAAGACAGCATGGGCAGACGATGTGCAACGGGTTTTAACGCACTAGCAACCACTGCACCAACACGCTGGGTTGGCGAATCACTCGTGATATATTCAGGATATTGGGCTTCTAAATCCTGCAATGCTCTGAACACGCGATCATACTCTGCATCTGGCACTAAAGGTTCATCTAGCACGTAATAATGTTTATCGTATAATCGAATACGCTCACGTAACGTGTGAATTTGATTTAATACTTGTTGAGTCATACATCGCTAATCATAAAAAAATATACGACATTTTACAGTAATTCTACTTAAGGTATAGCATTCAAAAGAGCAAAAAACAGCGATTCGTTGGCAACGGGGTTAAGAGCCAGGCAATAACGCCGTGGCATCACTGGCGAGGAACGTTTCAAGTTAAGCACGTTGAATGCCGACCCCATTCCTCGGATGATGCCAACGTCTGTGGCTCTGGAGATAGGTTTGTCTCATGTTGCACATTTAAAACGGTACTGTTACACATCGATTTACCAAATGTTTCTTTAATGGCAAAAAGGGTAATGAGTACGGCTGCAAGCGCTAACCCAATCATCATCAAAAATACTGTTTGATACGTTGAGAGTAACATCGCATGCGCTCGGGATGCGTGCACGAGAAAATACCCCATCAACGGCGCATTAACTGCAGATGACACAACAATGAGCGTATTATTGATTCCCATTCCTGCAGCAAGCGCGCGGGGCGTGCACTGCTCTGCCATAATGGTAAACCCTATGATGCCCCCTGACGCTCCCATACCCAATAGTGCAAAACATCCACCCAGCATAACCTGAGGCACAGGTATATAGATGATGACAATCAAAGAAAACAATGTAATGCATGCACAACCCAGCATGAATGGTTTTCTTCGTTGGAATTTATCAGAAAGGTAGCCTAATGCGGGAGATGCAATGGCATATCCCAGCCATGAGATCGTTATCATATATGAGGCTAACGTCGCAGAGCAGCCTTTTTTCATTAAAAAAAGTGTACCTTCATTCTCGGTTAAATATTCAATCGAAAAATAAACGCAGGCAGAATACACCGCAATAAACCAAATTTGTTTTTGCTTAATCAGCCGAACGATCGCGTCCGTAAAAGAAAAACCAGGATTTAAAATAATGAATTTACCTTGCGGTCGACGATTATTATCCACGTATAAAAAAATAAGCATGCTCAGCACTAAACCCACGGCTGCAAGACTAAAAAAAACATCGCGCCAACTAAAACCTGACCCCATTGAGATAGCACTCAAAGGCCCTGCTGCAAACATTGGCCCTAAGGTACCAATGAATTGTGAAACACCAATAAACAACGCAATATTTTTTTTAGGTATCCATTCATAAATAGCGATGAGTAAACAAACAAAACCACACGATGAACCCAACCCCATGAGCATACGAAAAAAAAGGGCGTAGCTAAAATCATGGCAAAAGTAAAAGCCCATATTTGCAACGGTGCAAAGGACTGCCGCACCTAACAACGCTTTTTTTATACCCAAATAATCAATGATGATGCCTCCGGGGAGTTGCATCAGGCCATACATTAATTGATAAACTGTAGAGCTTAGTAAGGCAAATTGAACTGGCGTTAAATTTAAATCTTGCATGATGGGGGATTGAAATGTTCCTAATATTGTACGCAATAAAAATTCATACATAAAAAATAGCGTGCAAATAAACCAGGTTAAATTACCGTGTAACGTAAACTTATTTTCGGTAATCATACCCCCTCCGTCTGTGTATCACTCCAGGTTTCTAATGCATGTTGAGCACGATTATTATCAATAAAAGATGCAATTTTAAACAAAGTCTGCCCCTCATGAATCAGTGGATTGCGGTTAATTCCAACCACAATTCCATTTTGAGTTGCATGCACTGTTTCAGATGCACTTAAGCTAAAGGGGTCATTAATATGCCCCATCGTTTGGCCTTTTTCAACGCGATTACCCAACTCCACCTGACTAAATAAAACACCACTGCGATGCGCTCTTATCCAATCTTGATCTTGAGAAAAGGCAGGCGTGAACGAGCTAGGTTGTTCGGTACTCAATGGCAGAGGTTCCAGCATACCCAGGGTACGCATGATGTTATGAATACCCGCAACCCCTAGCCTGATTGCAGAGTCACTAAATCGCATGGCCTCTCCTGCTCGATAAATCAAAAGAGGAATCGTTAATTGTTCTGCGGTCTTTTGTAATGAATTTTTAATCGGATTCATGTTTGTAATCACCGGAGCCATGAATTTTTGCGCGAGATTCATCGCCACGGGGTCATCTTGATTACAATAAATTTGCGGTAACAGTTCGTGATTCAAGGAGCCTGTTTTTAATTCAATCACATACTGCGCTTTACATAAAATTTCCTGCGTAAATACATGGGCTAACCGCTCACCATAAGACCCTCCAGGATCACCTGGGAAACAGCCATCCAAGCTAACATCATGAGGCAATGCTTGGGTTTGAGCAACCAGACCAAAAATATTTAAGACAGGCACTAAGATTAATGTTCCTGATAAATCCTGTGATAAATCTGCTATCAAGCGATTAACAATCTCAATCCCATTGAGTTCATCGCCTTTTGCCGCGGAAAAAATTAAGATGCAAGGGCCAGCTTTCTTACCATGGACAATTTTAATCGGCATGTAAAAAGATGTGCAGGAATAAAGCTCTGGTAATGGCAGTGCTAGGCTTGCAGTTTCACCCGGATGGATTGTTGCATTACAAATGCTTAAATTAGAATTTTTCATTATTCACTCCGTTTCATTAACTGAGGGAATTCATGCTAATTAATTTGAGCATAAATTTATTTGTACCCATACTAATAACCAATCCGCGCCTACGTCAAGTTTTTGGACTAAATAACAATCTTAATGAACTGATTTAAAGCTATGTGACCAGTAAATAGCAACCAATACGATCGGTAACGCTTGCCATACCAACGTTAACTCCTAACTAACTTGCGTCTCTGCGAGCCAAAGGCGAAGCAGCGCAGGGTTCCGTGCGCTGAACGACAATTGCTTCCCCTTCGGGTCGCAAAGACGAATAGTTCAAGATCATTCCAACGCTTTATTTGATCTTTTTTGTAATCATAATGTAAAAGGACGTTGGGCTTGAAGTTAGTTAGGAGCGTTTAGACTGAGGCTGAAAGATCCTAAAAAATCCAATAAATCCATTATTAAAGCAAAGTGAGCTATAATAAAATAATGCTATGGGCAATATACTATCGGCGGTCTTGCAATGAGAATCGAACATAACAT
>CAZNVR010000135.1:0-5897 GCA_964576655.1 uncultured Legionella sp.
AATTGACTTCAAAATAACCATTTGAATTGGTGTTTAGTAAAAATGTACTGTCTGATATTTTTAATTGATTTTTTTTATCTAAAACCCAGGACGTATTTTCAAGATGAGAAAAAAACAGTTTATTTTCAACGAGCCTTTCTAAGGTATCACCCATTTGGCTATAGATATGGGCTGCTGATTTGATTTTTTCATCAATCGATGTAATTTGTGTGCTGCTGTATTGTAAGTCTTTCCCCTGTGTAAACTCACTAACAACTAATGTTCTACTTACCGTTCTATTGATGGGGTTAAGATCGAATAGTCTAAATATACTAGTGAGGTAGGAGGTTAAATTTTGATTATTTATTCCATGCAGTGTTTGGAATAATGGATGGCTATGATCAATGAAACCATGTTTAATTTCATTGGTTTTATCTAAATAAGTGTATTCAATATGCATTGAATTTGATGCATTGATATAGAGTGTTTCTTGGGTGAGAAATGCTTTTTCAGGCAACGGGTATGGTTTGATTTGATACATTTCAGAATGAGTGAAACTACCCATGCGCTCTATTTGAATGGGCGATATGACATGACTTAGTGAAGGTTTATTTAATGTTTCATTGATTAGAGCAGGTTGATTATGTTGGTTTTTAAGTGATAATTTTAAACAATCTCCGGAGGGATAGGTTACCTTGAACTCATTGGATTCTTTTCCGCCAATGAAACGAATGGATACCGTATTTAAGAACGTTTCAAAGTTTCGTGCTTCATCGGGTGAATGAGTACCTGACGAATAAAGATAGTGTAACTCAGTGGCGTTAAATAAACTCCCTTTGTCTAGTATGTCCATTAGCTGCGCTAGTTTATGAGGTGACATGGTTTCAATTAATTTAGCAAGGGAGTTGTCTTCATGCCTTGAAGGTATTCCTAGTTCGGTACGAGCCTGTTTAATATTGTTAAATAATTTATTATGGATTTGTTCAGCAAAATCAGCAGATGCAGCAATAAGATCAGGTGGGTATTTTTTTAATATAACTTGTTGTTCTTGCTCAATACGATTCAAAATACCTTGTTTTTTAAATGTATTGTTGGTTTGATTATATTGATTAATGAGCTCATTGATGAAAAGAATGTTTTCATTGGCTTGTGATATAAATACAAGCATTTTAGCATCTTGTGATGCCGCAAATCCGCGCATTTTGCCGGTTAATTCGTTTAGAATATCCATGATCATTCCTTCAATGAAACGTGCTTAAAAACGGGGCCCATTACTTACATTTAATCGGTCTAAATAGGTTTTATTGTCACAATCAGTCATATTGGGATTGGCATTTTTTGTAAAAGAAGAGCAACCGCGTCATTATTTTCATATTCAGCAGCTAAAATTAAAGGTGTTTTACCGTAACTGTCTTTTATGTTTATATCAGGTGAATGTTCAATGCATAAATGGAGCATTTCAGACGAGCCACATTGTGCAGCAATGTGAAGCGCTGTGCGATTGTATCTATTAGCCTGTGTGGCAAATGATAAGTTTGATTTCAATAAAATTTGTGTGTTTTGAATTTGATTATTTAAAATGGAGGTATGGATCGGATATTCTTTTTTTGCATTTGGAATTAAAAATACATCAGGATGTTTTTTCAATATTTTTTTAATGAGATCATTAAAATGATCATGAGTGACTAAAAGGTGTAATACACTGTTGTCGTCTTCATCTAAATGATTGAGTGACCCAGGATGTCTTTTAAGTAATGTTTTAAAGATAGCCGCTTTATTCGTTAATAATTGTTCAGTATGTTTTGTTGGTATGAATAATGCTGAGCAAATCGGTAGGTGTGCGTGATTGTTTATCGCTCGAGGTGAAGCACCTTTTTGAAGCAATACATCAACGGTGTGTCTGTGCCCATAGCATGCGGCCCAATGCAATGGTGACATATTGTTTTTATCCGTGTTGTTAAACGCGGTTGCTGGTAAATCAAGTTTAGATAAATAACGATCATAACCATGAATGGCTGCGTATTGGATTGCCTCTTCAGGTGGTTTTGATAACACATTGATGGTGTGTTTTTTTGCCATGTCCATGTAGTTATCATATTGAACTTTAGCAGCATGGTCATGATATGTAACATCATGAGACACTTGTTTATAACACCATGCCTTTAAACGGTTAAGCTGCTCTAAATCTTCGAGCGCTTCTGTTAGCTGCAGTTCATCACATAATAAGTTAAATTCAAGCATGCTGATTCTCGTATCACTCGTTTAATACTTAAACTAAGTATAGACTACTTTGAACGAATGAATGTGCAGGTGTCGTTTAACCTATGACGAGATCTAATAACCCACTGGCACCAAGACGAAACCACTGATTATTCACAGGTTTGTTCATTAAGTTTTGAGCCAACTGAATGAATGCTTGCGCCTGCTCAAGTGTTTTTATGCCGCCTGAGAGTTTAATGCCGCAAGAGGTTTTTGAGTCAACAATTGCTTTAAGTATTGCTGTGGCTGCAGGTAGGGTAGCACCCGTTGCAATTTTTCCTGTAGATGTTTTTAGAAAATCACACCCTGTGTTAATTACATCACGGCTGATTTGATACACCAGGTCATGCGAAGGTAGAGCGCCTGTTTCAATAATTACTTTAAACAGCAAGTTATGTTGTTTGCATTGTTGATGAACATCATAGGTATATTGAAGCGCACGTTTTTTATCACCAGCTAGGTACGCTTGGTAAGGAAAAACATAATCGATTTCATGAATAGGACAATGGGCCGTGAGTTGTTCTAACGAGCTTAAAACATGTTGGTGCGACGCATTGCCATTTGGAAAGTTCATCACTGTTGCAATGGTTTGCGTTGTGGCAGGAATAAAAGGAAGGTGTTGCGGGTAAAGGCAAAGCGCTGCTACGTGATGTAGCGCGCCTTTGTGAGTTAATTGTTGAATATCTTCTGATGTTGCATGGATATCCAACAACGTTAAATCAATTAAAGAAGCAATGTTGTGCATCATCATGCGTGAAATTATGCCAGTTCTGTAACGAATTGTTTAATTAATCGATTGAGCTTTTCAACAGCGCGAGATGCTGTTAACACAACAGACTCATGGCAATGACTGGTTGATGCTAATCCTGTAGCAAAATTAGTAATCGTTGCTATGACGGCTACTTTCATTCCACAATGATTGGCCACCAATACTTCTGGCACGGTTGACATGCCTACGGCATCAGCACCTAAAATACGAAATGCTTTTATTTCAGCAGCTGTTTCGTAATTAGGTCCAAGGACTGCAATATACACACCTTGGTGCAAATCTATTTTTTCTTTATGGGCAATGGCTAGAAGCTGTTCGCGAAGTGTATGATCATAAGCATTATCTAGCGGTAAAAAACGAGGACCAAACTCATCGTCATTGGAACCCACTAAAGGGTTGCCTGGTTGCATATTGATGTGATCAGTAATTAGCATTAATTCGCCAGGAGCTACCTCTTCACGTAAAGAACCAGATGCGTTTGTTGCTAAGAAATAGTCGCATCCTAATAATTTTAATGTGCGTACATATGTTTTAACGGAATCATAATTTCCGCCTTCATAGCTGTGTGAGCGGCCTTGTAAACAGACAACGCCTACACCATTTAAATACCCTAAAACCAGTTTGCCACCATGACCTTGTACGGTTGTTTTAGGAAAACCTGCTAATTGCTCATAATCAATCGATACTGAGTCATCCAATTGCTCAGCAAAACCACCTAATCCTGAACCAAGAATAATACCAATTTTAGGTTTAAAATGGGGTAGTTGTTGTTTAATATAGTTTGCAGCTGTGTGTGCAAATGAGGTGTTTGTATTATTAGTCGTCATGAATCACAGTCAGGTTTGCGTCGAGGGTGAGCATAGTACTAGAAATATGAAAATGATGCTACACATCCGTTGGGCAATCGCCCAACGTACTATGGTTTATTACGGCGATCAAAACACTCTAATAATTTAATGCGTCTGGCATCGGAATTTATTACTTTAAATTCAAACTCATTAATGGTGATGGTTTCGCCTCGTTGAGGTAAATGCCCGAAGCTTGACATGACAATACCACCCATGGTGTCATAAAACTCATCGCTGAAATGCGCTTGCAATTGTTCGTTAAACTCTTCAATGGGCGTATGTGCTTTGATGATGTAATGTGCATCTGCATGCGTTTTAATATAGGCTTCTTCATCAATATCAAATTCGTCTTCAATATCACCAATAATTTGCTCAATAATATCTTCTAAAGTAACAAATCCTGAAACAGCACCATATTCATCAACGACAATGGCCATGTGATTACGATTGGCTCTAAATTCACTCAGTAATATATCCAAACGTTTACTTTCTGGAATAAAGGTGGTTTGGCGTACAATATCCATTAAGTCAAAGGATGATAACTGTTGAGATTGAAATCGGAGTAAATCTTTCGCATGCAAAATACCTACGATCTCATCTTGATTATCACCGGTGACTGGAAAACGAGAATGCCCACATTCAGTAACTATTCTAATAACATCATGTAGTGGGGTATTTTGTGAAATGCAGTCCATTTGTTTTTTTGGCAGCATGATATCTCGAACTTTCATTTGAGCAAATAACATAGCCCCTTCAATCATGGCAAGCGATTCTGAGTCAATGAGTGCTCGAGAATGCGCATCGCGTAATAAACCAATCAATTGCTCTTCATTTTGTGGTTCAACGTATAAAAATTGTTTGAGGCGTTTAAACCAGGAGTGTTTATCGTCATCTTTATTCAATCTCGTTAACCTCGTTAAGATATGGATTGTCAAAGCCTAATTCGGCAAGTAATTTAATTTCTAAGGATTGCATGATAACTGCGTCATCGTCTTTGATATGATCAAAGCCTAATAAATGCAATAGTCCATGAATCACAATTAATGCCCAATGCGCGATTAATGGTTTATTTAATGCAATGCTTTCTTGCTGTAAAACAGCAGGGCAAATGATGACATCGCCTAATAAAGGAATATCTAGAGTAACGCCCTTAGGAAGGGTTGATGGAAATGCCAATACGTTCGTGGGCTTATTTATTTTACGATAATAATGATTAAGGTGGGTGATCTCTTCACTGTTGACAAAGCGTAATGTGAATTCTGCAGAATCGCATTGTGTGGATAGGGCTTTTTGTGCCCAATGAATAAGTATTTCATCACTAACAGGGGGTTGCTCATCACAGGCATGTTGTATATCAATATGGTAATTCGTCATCTAAGTGTTTTACACATCTATTTAAGTTATAAAAAAACTGCATTTGGACAGATATCACTTTATCTATCCAAATGCAGGGCCTATTAACTACCGCTTTGATCAGAGCTTGTGTCTGTAGCAGGAGCTGTTTCAGTGGTTGATGTTGTTGTATCGTGTGTTGTTGCATCAGGTGTTGTTGTCGTCGTTGATGTTGTGCCATCTGGCGTTGTAACCGTTGTATCAGTACCTGATGAGTCAGTTGTTGTGGTTGTTGTAGACGCACCCATATCAGCATAAGCTGCTGGTACAACAACGGCTGTAGATAGTGTTGTTAATAATGCTGCAATAGCTAGTGTTGAGTTTTTCATAATTTAATCGTCCTTGTATAGTTTATAGAAATCGTCAAAAGTGTAGAATGTTATAAAATAACGTTCACCCATAGATTATAGATGTAAAATGGCAAAAAAAAAGGGTTTGGTTAATAAACTCTTAAATATCGCGTATACTGTTAAATGTACACACTGACTTTATTAATGGATTTATGATTGACTTGCATTGTCACAGCCATTTTTCAGATGGGACACTAAGTCCTGCCTCATTAGTTGAGCGCGCTTGCCAAGCGGGTGTTCGGCTGCTTGCTCTGACCGATCATGATACCACAGCCGGTTTGGCAGAGATAAACCAGGCAG
>CAZNVR010000136.1:0-5854 GCA_964576655.1 uncultured Legionella sp.
TGAGTAAACTTACTGCAAAAGCCATAGAAAAGGCGATTCCCCGCGAAAAAGAATACAGGATTCATGATGGTAATGGGTTGTTCTTTCGTGTGCGGCCAAGTGGAGCTAAAAGTTGGTTGTTTTCTTTCAGTTTACCGGGCGACCGTAAATTATTCAGAATGCCAATTGGATCGCTGGATGATGTTAGCCTGAAGGAAGCTCGTAATAAAGTGCTAGAGTTGCGAAAGCTAGTAGCAGAGGGAATTGATCCGCGCGCAGCTAAAGCCGCTGCAATTGCCGCCAACGCACAAGCCATTACCATGCAAGTGTTATTTGATACTTGGATTGAGTTTGAAAAAGTAGCCTGTAGGGTTACACCCACATGGATTAAACGCCACGAAGATCGCTGGCGGCTTCACCTGAAAACGATATTGGGCAATATACTCGCACGAGACATAACCCGCGCGCACTTGGCAACGGCATTGGATGCCATGACTCGCAAGGGTATTAGAGAAGAAACTCGCAAAGCCTTGTCTACACTAAATCTGATGATGGATTACGCATTAACCCGCCATTTGATCGATCAGAACCCGGCACGCCTGTTAAAGCCAAAAGATTTCGCTGCTACCGCTAGCAGACCACGAGATCGTGTATTGTCACTGCCTGAATTACGTAGGCTATGGATGGCCTTGGATCAAGCTAGTGGTGCAACACAACCCAGCGATCATATATCGGCAATGTCAATTGTAACCACCAGCGCAATAAAGCTCCTTATCTTGACTGGCGCACGTCGTGGTGAAGTTGCTGCTATGCGTTGGGATGAAATAAATCTTGATGCGGGCGTTTGGTTGTTGGCATCAGAGAGAACCAAAAATAATCAAGCGCATACCGTCTATCTTCCTAAATTAGCAATTGAAATCATACGGCTGTTACAACCCATATCAGGTAATTCACCGTTTGTTTTTGACACAGGTAATTATAGGGATGGTGGTCATATTCATGCTGATACATTGACTGGTGTTATTGCGCGGTTACGAGGCGCGGCCAAGGGCGTAAAAAAGAAAATGGTTATAGATGCCCCATTAGTTGATATGAAATCTTTTAGTGTACATGACCTACGTAGATCCGCAGCTACAGCATGGGGCGAGTATTTAAAGACAGAACCGCATGTGATCGAGCGCATGTTAAATCATCAACCATTAAATAAGTTAGTTGCTACCTACCAGCGGGCGGTATATGCCAATGAACAAAAAATTGCTTGGTTGGCGTGGGGGGAATTGCTAGAGCATCGGGTAGTTCAAAACCCTAACAATATAATTCCAATCAAATGTGCCATGAGTATTTGAAAATATGGGAAGTGCTATATGAAGAAGGCAAAAAAAATAGAGGAAATCAGCTATGGCGTACGTACTCTGCGGGCGGTAGATCCATGGTCAGAGGCGGAGATTTCAACAATAGAAGTTATTCAAAAAGAATATAAATTTGAAAATTACAATTTAGCAGAAAAATTATATGAAAAATTACATGCAATTGGTGGTATTCGTCAAGTTATAAAATGTAATCCTAATGAAAAAGAACAAGTTTCATATATTGATGAAGTATTACACACATCTAGTTGGCTTGCTGAACTACTTAGTCCCGGAAAAATGGGAGCAAAAATTAGAAAAAGAATAATTGGCGGACTAGCAAGCGGGGCAAGGGGGCTTGAGGACTTGGATGAACTTTTAAACCAAATAAATTGGGCATGCCTGCAATCAAAGTTGGAAATACAGCATGAAAGCACGAGCAAGCCAAGTGACCGCTCTTCTAATAGTCATTCTAAAAATAATGATACTGACAATATTAAGTCACAAATAAAGCTAAAGCCACTCCTTCGTTGTCTGTGTGAGCTATTTATTGAGGGTTCATCATTACAACCGACGCATGGTACAGATGCATATTCAGAGAACCATGGTCATAGCGGTAATCTTTATGATTTTATAGTTGAAATTTTACCTTTACTTAAAAAAAAATTAGGGATTAAAGGTGGTACTTCCCAAGTTATTGGGCGTTATTTGAATGATGTTAGGCCAAAAAGATCCGAACGGTTCGATTAATGTTCAATAAGGAACGATAGAACAATTTTTTTCACGTATATCGTTCCTTTGTATTATCAATAATACCCTATGAGACGATGACCTCTTGTTCTTAACTAGACAGAGGTAGGTCTCGATGTACACATTGCCAGAAGTAGGTTTTCTACGTATTCCACAAATTATTGGTGACAAAAAAGCCAATCCACCCATACCCGCAATATATCCAATCAGTAAAGCCCAACTTTGGAAGCTTGTGAAAGCAGGTAAATTTCCAAGCCCAATCAAGCTTGCTCCAAGAATTACTGCTTGGCGAGTTGAAGATATCCGTGAATTCATTGAAAAAAAATAACAGGAGGCAAGCATGAACGACAAATTCATGATGCTGATGTTCAATTTATTTCGATTGAGGATATTAGCAATCAGCGAAAGGCATGGGGCAGGTCAACAATACATCCAAGGCCAATTGGATGAAGCCCTCCACCAAATAGAGTTAAAAGTTAAAAAATTTAACAGGAGTAACAACCATGGATTGTAATCAAATTATTCAAAGTTTCCAAGCTAAAATGCGGGTGCATGGCATTACCCCGCCAAATCAGTTGATTACGGATGGTCAGTTACATCGATTCCATATAAGTGGTGACAAGAGAGGCTCAAAAAACGGCTGGTACACTCTCTATTGCGATAATATACCGTACGGCGCGTTTGGCAATTGGAAAGATGGAATATCAATTAAATGGTCTCTTAAAAAACATGATCAAATGAGCAGTATTGAGCATAGAGAATTGCAAAGACAAATAGCAGAGATCAAGCTGCACCGTGAGATTGAGCGAAAAAGGATACAGGGGGAGGCTGCAAAGCTGGCGGAATGTACATATAACAGCTCTTTTCCAGCCAATCCAAGTCATCCTTATTTGGTACGTAAACGAATAAGATCATTTTGTGCACGTCGTAGAGGAAACTCCCTTCTGCTACCAATTATGGACTTTTCTGGAAAACTTTGGAGTTTGCAGTATATCGCACCTCATGGTGGTAAATGGTTTTTACCCAATGGTGCAATTGCAGGGCATTTTATTCCCATACAGCATCAACCTACTCTTGATCGTAAAATTTTAATTTGCGAAGGATTTGCAACAGGTGCAACTTTGGCTGAATCATTCCCTGATGACTGTGTTATTGCTGCCTGTGATGCTGGTAATTTAAAACCCGTTGCTATAGATATTCGCCGTAATTTAACCAAGGCCAAAATAGTTATCTGTGCTGATGACGATAGATTAACGACAGGTAATCCCGGTTTAACGAAGGGAAGTGAGGCTGCTATTTATTCAGAGGCATTACTTGTCAAACCTGATTGGCCAGAAGGATCGCCAAGTAATTTGACTGATTTTAATGATCTTGCTTGTTGGCAAATTGGCATGATGGTGCAGCATGATTGAAACAATAAAAGAAAAATCAAAGGGAACCGGGGTAACCGAGGGAACTTCTATTTATACCAACGATTGCAGCGGTTCTACCATAGAAAGCACTGAGGGAACCAATGGAACTGCTGAAACCAATAAACCAGCCAAATTACAACTTGAAGCCATGGATTTTGGTGAAGTATTACTGAATAAACCAAGTCTTGATATAAATCGACCCTGCTACAGAGTGCATGACGACTGGTTTAACCTTAATGGACATAAAAAACAGCCCGGGCTTTATTGGCATGGTTACACTACTAAACAAGAACCAATTGATATCTGGGTTTGCACACCAATTCATGCAGTCTCAATTACCGCTGACGTGCATGATGAGTCTTTTGGTTTGTTGCTGCGATTTATTAATCCTTTTGGTAACTGGAGGGAATGGGCTATGCCCATGCATCTTCTCAAAGGATCTTGTGATGACTTGCGTGGTGAATTGTTGCATTTGGGTGTGAAAATTAATCAAGATGCCAAGAAGCATTTAAACGGATGGTTAATGCAACAAAGACCTAAAACCCAAATTATTGCAGCTATGCAGACCGGATGGTCCTGTGATGGAAAGTCATTTGTGCTGCCAAACAAAACTTTTGGCGATACTCGTGTTCGCTTTCAGTCCGAGCATGCTGCATATGATGACTTTATTCAGCAAGGTGATATCAATGAGTGGCGAGAGTCTATCGCATTAAAATGCAGAGGTAACCCAGTGTTGATGCTATCTGTGTCAGCAGCACTTGCTGCTCCTCTTGTATTTAGAGCAAAACAACAGGCTGCTGGCGGTGGTGGTATCCATCTGGTTGGTAAATCCAGCAATGGAAAAACAACAGCCCTGCAAATTGCTGCCAGCGTATGGGGTGGCTCGGGCTATGTGCGTGCTTGGCGTGCAACCGCTAATGGATTGGAGGCTACAGCCGCTGGGTTAAATGATTGCCTGCTTGTTCTGGATGAAATTGGGGAATGCGATCCTCGCGAAATTGGATCAATTATATACGCTTTGGCGAATGGACAAGGAAAACAGAGAGCACAACGTACTGGAATCTCTCGCAAATCTGCGCGGTGGCGAACAATTGTTTTATCTAGCGGTGAACGAACCTTATCGGCTCATATGCAAGAAGCAGGACAGAGTATCAAGGCAGGGCAAGAAGCACGTTTATTAAGTATTCCAGTAACAGATCGCCTTTATGGTGTATTCGATGATCTTCAGGGTCTGCCAGATGGGCGTAGCTTTGCTGATAATCTGAAACAAGCAACTTGTAGTTACTATGGTGTTTCTGGTCCTGCATTTATTGAGAAATTGTTAGCTGATAATGAATGTCTGCCTGAATTGTATGCTAGAGCATGCAATCATCCTGCTTTTTCAAGCTCAGATGGAGTTGAAAGCAGGGCGGCTAGTATGTTTGCCTTAGTGGCTTTAGCTGGTGAGAAAGCTACTGAGTATGGCTTAACTGGTTGGAAAAAAGGTGAAGCATATAAAGCTGCTATTGAGATGTTTAACGTATGGCGCGAGTACAGAGGCCAAGGACAAACGGAAGCACGACAAATACAACAAGCTATACGTCATTTTATTGATCGCCATGGAGACAGTCGTTTTTCTGAACTCGGTAGGATCTTGGATATCAATGATGAAAGTTGTAACGACACAAAATTTATAGTCCGTGATCGTGCTGGATACTGGAAAGATACATCAATGGGCCGCATTTTTATGTTCAATTCTGGAGCGTTGCAGGAGGCGGCAACTGGTTTTGACCTAAAATGTATTCTGCGAACATTGAAGGAAATTGGCTGGATTGCAGAGCATGACTATGGAAAGAACTCAAAAAGGGTGAAAGTGGGTGGCAGGGCAATAGTTCTTTACTGGCTCATGCCAAATGATGCCGAGTGAGTGTTTATAACAAACTCAATGGCATAGAGTTTTTATTGGTTCCCTTGGTTCTCTTTACTCCATTTTATGAGCGAACCTTTTAGGGCCAAGAAAATCAAGAAAGTTACCCCGGTTCCACCGGTTCGCTCATAAAATTACTCAGCAATCAAAATGTATTGACTGATCAGAGTCGACAAAATTGCATAGATTAACCAGTTTGTGAATTTTTAATAACTTTAACAAGTTTAGTGAGGAATATATGTTAAGCATACAAGATAAAACTGAGACAGAAGTCGCACTTCATGTTGCTGATGTAGAGCAACATGAAAAATTCATTAATCACATTACTTACGAGGCTACATTAGCCAGCAATAATTTCAGGGATAGTAACTTTGATTTGACTGAAGCTAAAAGCAGAAGCAATGTTGCGATGACTGCATTAGGTGCAACATTGCTTCTGCTTTTAGCTTCAGTCAAATCAA
>CAZNVR010000137.1:0-5559 GCA_964576655.1 uncultured Legionella sp.
TACAACCCTTTATTCCAACTGATTTTGATTGGCGTATTGGTATACTTGATCATAAACCGTTATTCGCTACACGTTATTTCATGGCCAAAGACCATTGGCAAATTTACAATTGGCAATCTGTTTTAGAAAACGAAGGTAACTTTGATACCGTCCCTCTAGATAAAGTACCTGATGGTGTAATCAAAACCGCATTAAAAGCCACGCGTTTGATTGGCGATGGCTTGTATGGCGTTGATCTTAAAAGCATTAATGATAAACATTATGTCATTGAGGTCAATGACAACCCAAATATTGATGCCAATGTAGAAGACCAAGTCACAGGAGAGGCACTTTATCGCAATATTATGGGTGTCTTTTTACAACGTATTCGTAGGAACCATGGTTATGTCTAATTATTCTATTTTTTCAGTATTGGGTTTAGAAATTGAATACATGTTGGTCGATCGAGATACCTTGAGCGTTCAACCGTTAAGTGATCTCATTCTGCAACGTCTTGCCGGTCAGCAAGTGAGTGAAGTCGTTCTAGGTGATATTGCGGCTAGCAATGAATTGGTGATGCACGTTCTAGAACTCAAAAACAATGGTCCCAAACCTGTATCAGCTCCTGTTGCTGAACAGTTTCAGAATGCCATATTAAAATTACAGCCAATCCTTGCCGAACATCATTTACAACTCCTTCCCACAGGCGCTCATCCCTGGATGAATCCACTCACAGAAACCAAACGTTGGCCGCATGGAAATCGAGACATCTATCAGCAATACGACTCTATTTTTAACTGTTGTGGGCATGGATGGGCTAATTTACAAAGCATGCATGTTAATATGCCCTTTTCTAATGACGAGGAGTTTGCGCAATTACATAGTGCAATTCGTCTAATACTACCTCTTTTACCTGGATTAGCTGCAAGCACGCCTTTCCTTGATGGAAAAACAACAGGCCTATTGGATTCTCGTCTTTATTTTTATGATAAAAATCAACAACGTATTCCCTCTATCACAGGAGAGGTCATTCCCGAATTTATTCAATCAGAAGCTGAATATCAAGATAAAATATTAACCCCCATGTACCGTGATATTAGTGCATTTGATCCCAGAGGATTATTACAGCACGAATGGCTCAACTCCAGAGGAGCTATTGCTAAATTTGACAGTGGTGCAATTGAAATTCGTATTCTTGACTCACAAGAATGTGTAAATGCCGATATTGCCATTGCTCATGTCATCAATGCTATTCTTAAAGCCTGGACGCAACATTCACAACGTCATATTGAGCGCCCTTGTGAAAGCCTGCGCCTTAAATCCATTTATGATCGTGTAATCAAGGATGGGTTGAGTGTACAGATTGACGATACAGAAATATTAAATCAATGGCAATTGCCTAAGCGCACAATGACAACACGTGATGCATGGTCGTTATTGATTGAACGTGTAAGCTCCGAATTAAGCCCAATTAGCCAACAAGTACTTGAACATATTTTAAGAGAAGGCAATTTAAGCGAACGTATATTACGTGCCTGCCAAAAAGATTATTCACGCGCAAACTTAACTCGTGTTTATCGTCAATTAGGTGATCATTTATTAACTAACCAACAGATATAATTATGACAAAGCCAATCACGTTACTGATTAGTTGTGAGCACGCGGTCAATACAGTCCCTGACGCTTATATAGCGTTATTTAAAGAACAAGAACATGTATTACACACTCACAGAGGCATTGATCTTGGCGCATTAGAGATTGCCAATCATTTACACCAGGTCTTTGCATGCCATTATACTAAAGCCACAGTGTCTCGTTTGTTAATTGATTGCAATCGAAGTTTGCATGCACCTGGATGCTTCTCTGAATTTACAATGACATTATCCAGCAACGAAAAGCAACAATTAATCAATCAATATTACCTTCCTTTTCGTCAGCAAACAGAACAATTGATTAAAACGCATATCAACGAAGGCAAGCAAGTACTCCATCTGTCCATTCATAGTTTTACGCCCGTCTTAGATGGTGTAGTGCGCAATGCTGGCATTGGGTTATTGTATGATCATGCTCGACATGGCGAAAAAGAGGTTGCTCGAATTTGGCGAGGGCTTTTATTGCAACAAACGCCTACGTATCGAGTAAGAATGAATTATCCCTATCATGGAAATACGGACGGATTTACCACAAGCCTTCGTAAGCAATACAGTGAACATGATTATTTAGGCTTTGAGATAGAGAGCAACCAGGCGTTACTTGAAACAAGCCTATCGCGTGCGGAAGTCGCAAATGCCCTGGCATTAAGCCTACAAGAGTTATTACAGCTCTTGTAGAACGACAACTTAAAAGGTCGGTGAGAAATCCGTATCGATTGCCTCTAACTCTGAAACACTCACCGGTGAGGACTCACCACGCTGAAGATTTACAAGAAACGTTGATTCAATTCGAAAACGACGAAAGGTATGATTATGCCGTTGATACTTCTCTGCATTTTCGTCAAATTGCACTTGCTCTTGAGCGTTAAAATACTCAATAGCAACGGTTGGTTCTTGAGCTATTGTTAAAATCTCTTGTCTAAAATAACCTAACTGTGTTTTAGAATAAGGTGAGCTCGCGCGACTTTTTATTGATTGTTGATTCAAAGCGTTCGTATTGATTTGATCAACATTAATTTTGTTCATTATCTAGCCGTTTTTATTTGTTAACAACATAAGAAATAATACTATGCTGACACTTAAATTGATAGAGAGCGCAAAAAACACTCTCAAATTAATCGAGACACATAGGACATAAACCATAAATATTTAAAGCATGATCCGTCATTTTAAAACCAGCTTGCTCAGCAATCATGTTTTGGCGTTGTTCTATAATTTTATCCACAAATTCCTCAACTCGCCCGCATTTAACACAAACCAAATGATCATGATGCTCACCAACACTGAGTTCAAACACAGAATATCCGCCCTCGAAATTCAGACGATTCACTAACCCTGCTGCTTCAAATTGAGTCAGAACGCGATAAACAGTAGCAAGCCCCACATCTTCACCCATCTCAGATAAAGCTTTATATACATCTTCCGCACTTAAATGATGGCGTGTCGATTGCTCTAAAATTTGTAATATTTTTAAACGAGGCATAGTAATTTTTAAACCAGCCTCTTTTAATTGTTGACTTTCTTCCATACAAACTCCTGCATATAACTCTCATTGCATGTTATCATGATCACATTTTTCATCACAGGTAAAAACATGCGAATTAAAACCCTACTTATCACAATCAGTTTAATTCTTACCTTAACTCATTGTGTTTCTTATGATTTTTCACGACGCGTTGTTCAGCAAGGCAATCTACTCCCACAAAAAAAACTTCATCGTTTAAAAATAGGTATGAATAAAAATGATGCTGCTATTTTAATGGGAACAAGCTTAATGAGCCCTATGTTTAATAATGATCGCTGGGACTACGCTTACACATGGCGAAAAGGCAGTGGACCTACTATTGTGAAAAATTTAACGCTGTATTTTCAACACGAACAATTAGTAAAAATTGAACATCACCCATAAAGCACTCATCATTGTTGGGTAGGTTAGGCCCAGGCCTAACCTACCCAACAATAACCTGCTTGCCTATTTTTTGGCTCGTCGTCGTCTGGTTTCCATCGGATTAAGTGTTAGAGCCCGGTAAAACTCAACTCGATCACCTAATTTAACCAGGTCTCCCAACTCAACAGCACGAGAAAAAATACCCACGGGTGCATTGATCAACTCTGGATGACTATCAAACAATCCACTTTGTTCAACCACATCTTTGACCGTCATGCCATCGACAAAAGTAACATACACACGCTTAATTTGTTGGTCATTTGGAATATAAACAACCTCAATATTAGCCATAAATAGCCTTCGCACGATCACAAAACGCATCAACCATTAAATCAGTCACTTGTTCAAATACCGGCCCTAAAAGCATAGACAGCATACGCCCTGCAAAATCAAACTCCAGATCAAATGAAATTAAACATCCGTTTGGTACTTCATCAAAGCGCCAAAAGCCTTCCAAATGACTAAATGGGCCTTCCACCAAACGAATTTCTATCATTTTATTGGTCTGTAATAAATTACATGTTGTAAATGATTTACTCATGCCTGCAGCAGAAATAACTAAGGTTGCACGTACCTCATTGTCATCACGATGATGAACTTCACTTCTAGAAAAATAAGGCAAAAACTCGCCATATCGTTCAACATCATTAACTAAATTATACATTTGTTCGCAAGAATAACCTACCTGACGAGATTTTTTAACGCTGGTCATTATTTAACTCCATGAGCGTGTATAGTAGAAATAATTGAACTCAACCAGTGTCCAATATCACGAATTTCTTCCATACAAATACTGTGTTCAATTGAATATTGATGCCAGGCTAGATGCGTAAAACCTCGAGCCTTTAACCAATCAAAACTTTGTTTCGTCCAATCGGGTAAAACAACTGGATCAAATCGTCCACCACCAATAAAAATGGGTAAGGCGCAAGTAGTGGATTTGGGTTCACAGTCAGCGGCAAGAGGCAAATAACCTGATAAAGCAACAATCCCACCTAATGCGAGATTCGATCGTAATCCTGTAAATAATGCCATCGCACTACCTTGAGAAAACCCTGCTAAAAAAATCTGCTGAGGTTTAAAACCATGTGCAATTTGATGATCAATCGCTTGACGGATCAGAGCCTCAGATTGCATTAAGCCTTCGCGATCCTCTCTGTCAGTGAGTTTTATACCAATAATGTCATACCATGCGCGCATAGGCATGCGATTATTAAGTGTAACAGGTCGAACAGGTGCGTCCAAAAAAACATGGCGAATGGGTACATTGATTGATAACTGTTTAGCAACACCAGCCATGTCCGCACCATTTGCGCCTAAACCATGCATCCAAATGATGCAAGCTTGCGCTGGTTGTTGTGGGTCTTGAATTGTCACGTTCAAAACGATCTCCTTTCATCATGCACAAAAGCCAAATTATCTCTAATGCTTATGCTCATGGCAATCTAATTCAACAGATTAGTTGGTTTTAGATACAATAAACGTTATTTTATGGCTATCCACAAGACGTTGATTAGAACCCTCTTTTCAATTTATACTAATTTTTTAATCAAATGTATGCCCTCATGAAATTATTATTTAGCCTTTGTGCATTTACTCTGTTTTTATCGGCTTGTGGTCAAAAAGGTCCATTATATCTACCAACACCTCAAACCAAACAAACTACTCAAGAAAAACAACATGGACTTTAAATTCACAAAAATGCATGGATTAGGCAATGATTTTATGGTGATTGATGCCATTCATCAGACCATTGATCTAAGCTCTTCTGATATTAAAACATTAAGTCGACGTGACATGGGCGTGGGATTTGATCAATGTTTATTAATTGAATCAACCAACGAGCCAGGGGTAGATTTTTTTTATCGCATATTTAATGCCAATGGGCAGGAAGTGGGCCAGTGTGGCAATGGGGCTCGCTGTTTAGCACGCTTTGTAGAACATTATGGTTTAACTCAACAAAAAACCATTACCGTCACC
>CAZNVR010000138.1:0-5504 GCA_964576655.1 uncultured Legionella sp.
CTTCGGGTTATGAGCCCGACGAGCTACCAGGCTGCTCCACCCCGCATCAACTGAAAGTAATTATACGTACAAGATGGCTTATATGCAAGTGTTTTTTAATTTAATTTGAGATTAAATGCAATACACTTTTTTGCGTTTTATGCATCACATCAAGCAACTGATGATATAGTTTATCTAATAACTCCGTATAACCTGCTTTTTTATAACGCTCTAAATATTGACACGCGTATTGCAGTTTAAAGGTACCACAATAAACAGCACCTCCTTTCATTTTATGAGCAATTTTCTCAATCGCGTCCCAATCACCAATGGCATAAGCGTCTCGAAGTTGTTGCTCATCACAAGGCAACTCTTGCTTAACCATCAAACGCAATAAATCGATTAAAATTTGCCTGCTGCCAATACGTGACACGGCATGATCTAAATCCAACAGTTGAAAATGTTCCAGTTCAAACATTTGGCTGTCTAGCGTGGGCAAACCCAATTGACATCGATTGGGTTTAGACGTGTTGATTGAGGCATGGATGTATTGCGATAGAATCGACTGTAACATCACAGGTGTTAATGGTTTACAATACACATCATTCATGCCAGATTCTATACATTCATGTTTAGCATGAGCATGCGCTGTCAGGCCTATGATAGGAACCGTGGGTTTATCAAGAGCAGCTTCTCGCTCACGAATTCGCATCGTTAATTCATTCCCTGACATGTTGGGCAAGCCAATATCTGTAATAATTAAATCAAAATCATCGGTTTTAGTCAGCTCATATGCATCTTCGCCATTATTTACAGATACATAAGTACAGCCCATTTGTGTTGCTATTAATTCAACAATACGCAAGGCAATCGCATTATCTTCCACTAACAACAAATGAATTTTTTTATTATTTGTAAAACAAGTATAATTATTAACAGGAGATTTTTTTAAATCTTTTTTAGATTCAACATGCCCAACACTCACAGGAAGATCAAAATAAAAGGTACTCCCCTCACCGTCAACACTAGTAAACTGTAATTCTCCACCCAGTAAAGCTACATAGGAATGTGCAATATGAAGCCCAACACCATAACCGGAATAAACGCCATCATAAGATGAGTTTGCTCTAAAAAAACGCTCAAACACTTTTGCTTGTTGATCAATCGAAATACCAATACCAGTATCCATCACACTAAATTGTAACCGTGTAATCATTAGATCTTCTTCAAGCACACCAATTTTTATAAGAATGGTGCCTGATTGTGTAAATTTTATTGCATTACCTAATAGGTTAAGTAAAACACGATGAAGCTTTGTTCTATCCGTTATAATATATTTGGGTACATTAGCATCTACCTCCACATTTAAAGCAATTCCTTTTAACATAGTGGTAGGTCTTTCGAGTTGAATAATATCATCGATGCATTGACGTAAATCAAACGTATCTTCGTTAATATCATCCTCACATACGGTTTCAGCTGAAATGACATCTAAAATGCTGTTTAGTAAATTGAGTAATTGCTCGCCACTTTGATAAATCCAATGAGCAAACTGCTTGTGCTCAAAATCACTTAGACGCTCCTTAAGTAAACTTGACAAGCCAATTACGCCACTTAACGGCGTACGAATATCATGACTCATGTTGGCAATAAATTCTATTTTGGCACGATTAGCAGCTTCAGCAAGTTCTTTTGCAATGGTCAAAGCCGCTTCTGTTTTTTTCAACTCACTAATATCAATGGATATTCCAAGCAGCCCAATGACATCATTATTTGTATCGCGCAGAGGTACTTTTTGAGAAAAATAAACGCGTTCACCGTCAGGTAACATCCCGCGCTCAATATCTGAATGCGCAATGCCTGTTTCCATAACTACAGTATTTAATTGATCTATTTTTTTAGCTTCTTCCACGCTTTCGAGTAAATCATAGGTTCGTTTACCTACAATATCATGCCTTGATGACAACATGATTTGTTGAGCTTGAATATCATTACAGCCCATGTATATATTATCTCTATTCAACCAATACACAGAGCCAGGCATGAGGGCCAAAATATTTTCATAGTAAGTAATTTTTTCTTGTAACGCATGTTGGTGAGATTCAATGTTGGTTTGCACAAGCGTCATTAATTCAGCAATTTTTCTATCTTTCTCTTCCAGAAGATGTTGCATTGCACGAAGTTCACTATTTTGCATCATTCACCAACGAATTATAAAAGGACTGAATCTGTTGATATCAACAGCTATGAATATAATGCCATGTGAGATATCGATAGTGAAGTAATTAATTTATAATAATGTTAATAAATAATTCATTCATGCCGTTATAAAGCATATAATATAACCCACACGAATTTATGTGGAATAGAAGGATACATTGTTATGCCATTAAAGACAGCTACACCTGTCGATGGATCGCTAGTTGCTAAATTTCACGGACGCTCACTTAAAAATGATAAAGATAAACTCCAAGACTCATCTGCTTTGGTTTGCTTAAGTATTATCGGCAATGAACGCTGCAAAGGCGCTCATTTAGATGCAATTATCAAAGAGGCCTTGTTACAATTTAAAGACGTGACATTCTTAATTGGTGATGAAACCTATTGGCATAATCTTAAATCTGAAATAACGGTTACTGAAGAAACCAAAATTAAATTAAAGCAAGAGGCTATTGCTTTAGGAGATGACTATCTTCAAACCCATCTATCTCTCTTTCTAAATGCAATCAAGATGGATAACCCAAGATTCAATGTAGATCAATTTCTCACGGAAAACAGCCTAAAACCTGTTGATGAACAAATTGCTGCCCTTAATAAAAGAGCACAAGGACATAACACACCATTTAAAATTCTTCGCTGGAGAGATTGGGTTAATAGTGACCAACACGATTACCAAGCAAAAAAACGTGAACTTGAAGAATTATATGAATCTGAAAACTGTCTTAAAGATGCTCTTGAGCCCTCTATAAAAGATTATGTACGCAGACATCATCGTAAAGAAACAGAAGCCCATTTATTAAATTTATCAAGAAACCGATCAGCCGATTATTTACGAGAAGAGACTCCCGCAATATTTTGGATTGCAGGTGCTTTAGGGATAAATTACATTGCGTATCCGGGTAAAAATGTACCATTATTCACCGCCACACATAGCTTTTTTATTACCAACTCAAATCTATTAGACGCATCATCATTACGTATAAAAACACCTGAGCCCGTCAATATTGCCGTTTGGCTTGAAATTAAATTCAAACCATTAAAACCATCTCATGAAGCCTTATTGGAAATTAAACAGAGTGATGAGGAATCCAATAAAAGCTCGCCCAATAGTGTATCAAACCTAATTAAATTTTTTGAAAAAAACCATGCTAACGCTCAAAAAAATCAAATACACTCTTTTTCAACAAAAAGCAAAACCACAGCACAGACCTCTCCTGCTTCTGAACTCTGCTCTTTAGAATCTCCTGATAGCAAGAATCACGCTACATTAACTGATAGTCAAAGTACAGAATCACCAAGAGTGGTGCAATCATTAATTAACACAATGAGGGGATTTATTGACCGTCCCCGTACGTTAACAGCGAATCAGCAAGCAACACTAAAGGATCAAATTAAATGCTTGGATCAATTACTTCAAAAAAATAATCTCAACACGTCTAGATCTAGTATTTGATATACCCGTAGTGTGTCAATACTGCAATATAAATGCATAGAATTCCGCGCATAAAGCGCGGTATCTAAATATTTTATTTTTATAACATACGATTAGGATTAGACGAGCTTACCCTGGGGTATTAGCCTGAGAAGGCATTGATACAAGCACTAATCAATACACCAGGAAATATACCAAAATACAGTAAAGATAAGCAGTTGATAGAATAAATGACTGTTGTCGTACGAGACAATGCAATGCGCTCTGGATTGGTGGCTTCATCAAAATACATGATTTTGATAATTCGTAAGTAATAAAACGCGCCTATCACAGCAAAGACCAATCCTAGAATAGCAACCCATGTCATCTGCACATCAACCAAGGCTTTTAACACTAATAATTTCGTTAAAAAACCTACTGTAGGCGGCACACCAGCCATGGATAACATAACGATCAGCATCATAAAAGCTAGCCATGGATTACGTTTATTTAACCCTTTTAAATCATCAAGATGTTCTACTTCAATGCCAGCCCGTGACATTAAAACAATTAAACCAAATGCAGCAGCCGACATAATGGAATATACCAATATATAATACAGTGCTGCTGAAAAACCTGCTGTTGTTGCAGCAAGAATTCCAAATAAAGCGTAACCACTATGAGATATAGCAGAATAAGCAAATAAACGTTTAATATTATTTTGCACCACAGCCAAAAGATTTCCTAGACCAGCTGATAGCAGTGCCATAATTAAAACCAATTGTTGCCATTGGCTTGATATGTCTATTAAACCTGTAGTGAACAATCTAAGCGCCATTCCCAATGCTGCAATTTTAGGAGCAGCACTAATAAATAAAGTCACAGAACTTGGAGCACCTGCATAAACATCCGGAGCCCACATATGAAAAGGCATGGCAGCTAATTTAAACCCAACGCCCGCTACGATAAATACCAAAGCAAACGACAATAAGCCACCTTGTTCTGTCCAATGCAATGCAACTGTATTAGCAATGTCATGTAAATTAAGTTGTCCTGTAGCTCCATATAGCAATGAAATACCATATAAAAGCAGACCAGATGCAATGGCTCCCATCACAAAATATTTAAGCGCCGCTTCTGAGGCATCGGCATTAGAACGTCTCATGGCTGTCATTGCATATAAGGGTAACGACAAAAGCTCTAGCCCAAGATAAATAGTGAGTAATGAATGAGCAGATACCAACGTCATCATACCCAACGTTGAAAACAACCCTAAAACATAATAATCACCCGATGGCATATCGTGCTCATCCAGATAATGTCTTGAATATACAAAACTAAAAAATACAGACAAATAAATAAACAACTTCATTAATTGCCCGGCATCATCACTAATAAACAAGCCATTTAGGATAGTTATGTTAAATTGACCTAACAAAAGAAAAGTCGTTCCTGCGGCTAGGAACAAACCTAAGCTTGCACAATAAAAAGCAATTGATTTTATGTGTTTGCGTAAAAAAAGTTCGCCCAATAATGCAATACATGCAGTTACAAGGATAATGATTTCTGGTAAAGCCAGGTGAATATTTTTAAGTAATCCTGTCATATCAATTTAACCTATATTATGTTTATTCATCACATGTAGGTTGGGCTTTAAAAATGATTTAACCGCCCAACAAACCCTCAACCTACAATTTTGATTTACTTGCCTGATCTAATGTATAAGCAACGGTGTGATGAACATAATTTAACATAGGTTTAGGATAAACCCCCATGACAATGACCATCACAGCTAACAATACATAAGCACTTATTTCAAAACAATCCAGATCACGTAGCTTTTCAACTTGCTTATTAGCAATTGCACCAAAAATTACACGTTTATACATCCATA
>CAZNVR010000139.1:0-5444 GCA_964576655.1 uncultured Legionella sp.
CACAAGAAAATTCTGGACGAAAAAATATCCAATCGACTTAAAAAAAATTACGGTCTTGAAACAAATTGGAGTCTTTATCGTACAAATCGTCATCCAGGTTTTTTTTCCCGATTTGAAACAAATGAACTTTCCCAAGCGTTAGTAACCATTCCGTTATTGCCTTTAATTTACCTTCAACAAACAGCAAGGTTAATCTTAGAAATCGCAGCAAGCATATTAACCGTAGCAACTTTATCGATAGACATGAATTTTTCATTAGCAAAAAACACAATGGAATCTATGGGTATAAGAGCGATGCTATCCTTATATTCTGGAGCAATGATGGGTTTATCAGTCACCACTGAGGTAACGGCTCTCATCACTCGCTCTATCGTCACATTGCTTGGGGTTGATTCTGATAAAGCAACGAATAACGTTAGCCAAGACAAAATTTCACACTCAGTGAGGTCATGTTGACTACTCATGATCTCGCACTGTACGTGGAAAGCTACTCCCGACGATACAAGTGTTTTTATTGATCTAGCCGCACAAATATTGACTTGTATTAAAATAAAATGCATAATATAAAAACAAAAATCACAGGGGAATTATATGTCTGGTTATTTAAACAAACGCAAGCAAGACTTGGATATAAAGATTGATAAACGACTGAAAGATAACGATGGCCTTCAAACCGACTGGAGTCTTTATGGTAATTATAACAATCCAGGTTTTTTTTCTCGATTTGAAAACAATGAGTTTTCCAAATCGTTAGTAACTATTCCTACATTGCCTTTAATTTACCTTCAACAAACAATCCGTTTAATCTTAGGCGCAGGCGCAGGCCTGTTTCTCGCTGCAGCTTGCTTGATAGATCTAGATTTACCAGAAGCACAAATAGCCATGGGCGAGGCAAGTACTCGAACCCTTATATCATTATATTCTGGAACAATGATTGGTTTATCATTGACGGCAGAAGTGGCGGCTCTCATCACTCGCTCTATCGTCACATTGCTTGGGGTTGATCCTGATAATGCAACGAACAGCGTTAGCCATGAAAATGTGAGCGAGTCTATTGAAAAAACAATGCATATGTATTGCTAATCACTGATGTCAAATAATTATCTAGGACCATCCTAGATAATTATTTTTTATTAATCAATAAATTAACCCTAGCTTTCTTTTCCCTTGAACATCGACTGGAGGCCTCGAACAAACCAAAGCACGTAGACGGAAAAATAATTATCAACATACCCTGCTTATAACAAAAAAATCTTTTTTTAATTTTTCACGCCTCAAGCTTGACATTTATTCATTAAAACGACAAAATCACGTCTTCGAATGGCTATGTAGCTCAGTTGGTTAGAGCGCGGCACTCATAATGCTGAGGTCGGTAGTTCGAGTCTACCCATAGCCACCAATTTTCATATTTTCTCAAATTCTTCTGTTATTCCATGACCACCACATTCCTAATTTTTTTTGGTATGATGTAGAAAATCACACTTTTTTTTTAAAAAAACCTATTGTATTTGGTCAAAATTCTGTATGATGTTGCAAATAATGATTCTTTCTGGTTGTTTAATGCGAATTCTGCTTTATATTTTGATGTTCTGCGGTTCTTCTATGCTTAATGCTGATACAACTCCGGTAACAACACCGTCTGAACAAACACAACCCACACATTATGCACCTAAAATATGGAACTTACGCGATGCAGATATTCGCGCTGTAATCGCAGAAATATCTCGTGTTACCGGTAAAAATTTTCTCATTGACCCGCGCGTACAAGGGAAAATATCCATTGTTTCAGGCTCTGCTTTATCTGAAAAAGAATTGTATCAAGTTTTTTTATCCATGCTGCAGATATCAGGATTTAGCGCCGTTCCCAATGGCAATATTATTAAAGTTGTTCCAAATAGTGAGGCACATACCCTCTCACCTGATTCATTAAGCCAAATGAAGAACCCTCCTCGTGGCGATGATATGATGGTGCAAGTTATTCCGGTTCAATACACACCCGCTGAACAACTCGTGCCTGTTCTACGTCCTTTAATGCCTCAGTGGAGCACTGTTTCAGCATTCGGCCCTTCTAATATGTTGATTTTATCAGGACGTGCTAACAATATTAAACAACTAGCCAATATTATTAAGCAAGTAGATAATTCATCAGCCAATGGCGTTGACATGGTGCATCTTGAATATGCATTAGCCATGGATGTTGCAAGCACCTTAAAAGAATTGGTTAAACCAACGGGCGGCTCTCAAAATCAAACCATGATAGCCGTTGATGATCGAAGTAATTCCATTTTATTAAGTGGCAATAAAACAGAACGTTTGCGTCTTCGCTTATTAATAGCGCAACTGGATAAGAAAAACTCTACGTCGATGAGTGGTAATACCCAGGTCATTTATCTAAACTATTTGCGAGCTGAAGATTTAGTGCCGATTCTAGCCGGCATTGCACAAGCCAATTTTAGCGGTTCAGTGGGTACAACCATTGGTTCTGTTACAGTCCCAACGCTTGATAGCACAAACCCTGCTGCAAGTATTGTGACTGACTCATCCAGTGGACAAGCCAATCAACCAATTAATCCTGCAGCAACACCTAACACCATGGCTGCCGCAACACAAAATGAAGGCGGTACCAAACCAACGGTGCAAATTATAGCAGAACCCAAAACCAACTCGATTATCATCAACGCCCCCATGACGCTTATTAGAACCCTACGATCGGTTATAAATCAGCTCGACATTAAACCCGCTCAATTATTAATTGAAGCGTTGGTTGCTGAAATAAATGAAAGTGATTTTAATACCTTAGGTATTGAATGGGGTAGCGTCAATCAAACCACACGTGCTACGGAAAGTTTTCGCCCAGGTTTTGCCATTATTAACTCAAAAACCAACATTAAAGATTTTCAAGCACAAGTCTATGCTCTAGCTCGCGATCATAAAGCCAATATTTTATCTACTCCATCGGTTGTTGTTCTTGATAATCGACAAGCTAAAATTCTTATTGGTAAACAGGTTTCCATTGCCAATTCTACTTACCCAAATAATGCCAATGGCACAGCACCCAGCGGCAGTCCATTCACGACGTTTAATCGGGTTAATGTGGCATTGCATCTATACATACGCCCACAAATTACACGTGGACAAGGTATTGAAATGCAAATTGACCAAGGCAATGATACCTTAGAACCCACTGATGAAATTAATGGCACAACACCTATTTTTAATATTAGTGCTATCGTAACATCGGTGCATGTAGAAAGTGGCGACATTATTGTTTTAGGCGGTTTAACACAAGATCAAGTGAGTAGTAATAGCAATTATTTACCCATTTTAGGTGATATTCCCGGTGTTGGGCGTTTATTTCAACGTAATAGTGTTGGTCATGAAAAGAAAGTATTGATGGTATTTATTCGCCCACATATCTTACGCAGTGAAAATGATGTGGTACAAATTACGGGTGGAAAATATAATCACATGCGTCAGGATCAATTAGACATTGGGCATGCACAAGAAGTTTATACACCCAAAATCAATAGAACCATTGCGCCGCCTCTACATCAATCTGCTTTACCCAAACCGTTTTGTAATACAGATAAAGCCGCGATGAAGCAATAACGCGATGGAAAATATAGAAAAAACCAAACAAATCCCTTATCTTTTTGCTAAAACACATGGCGTAGTTGTTAGTGGGGTCGCAAACGATGGGGATGTTGTGGTGTCTCATCTACCTCATACACCATTACCCATTTTTGCCGAAATCAAACGCTTATTACAACATGAATTTACATTACAAGAAGTTACACCAGATGTATTTCAACAACAATTAACTACAGCCTATCAGTCCCAGTCATCCATTTTAAACGCAACAGAAGGCATGGAAGAAGATTTAGATTTAATGAAGCTCGCAGGTCAATTACAAAGTAGCGAAGATTTACTCGACAATCAAGATGATGCGCCGATTATTCGCTTGCTTAACGCCCTGTTTACCCAAGCCATTAAACAAAAAGCTTCAGACATTCATATTGAAACCTATGAAAATCGCGTATTGATTCGTAATCGTGTGGATGGTGTATTACAAGAAGTGTTAGAAATTCAACGAGGAATTGCACCGCTTGTTATCTCACGCGTCAAAGTCATGGCAAAATTAGACATCGCTGAAAAACGCATCCCACAAGATGGGCGTATTGCTTTACGTATTGGTGGGCATAACATTGATGTAAGGGTATCCACCCTGCCTTCGAATCACGGTGAGCGCATTGTGTTACGCATATTAGACCAACAAGCGGCTCAACTAAATTTAGGCTTACTCGGTATGCCTGACGATGCGCTAACTCTCATTCGCCAAATGATAGCACAACCTCATGGCATATTATTGGTAACAGGCCCAACAGGTTCTGGGAAAACAACGTCATTGTATGCCATGCTAACAGAGTTAAACCAAGTTAGCCGCAATATTTTAACCATTGAAGATCCCATTGAATATGATTTGCCAGGCATTGGTCAAACGCAAGTCAACTCAAAAGTAAACATGACCTTTGCCAAAGGATTACGTGCCATTTTAAGACAAGATCCAGATGTTGTCATGATAGGTGAAATTCGTGACCTTGAAACAGCCGAAATTGCTGTTCAGGCCAGTTTAACAGGCCATCTCGTTTTATCCACGCTTCACACAAATAGTGCGCTAGGTGCTCTTACGCGTCTTCACGACATGGGCGTTGAATCATTTTTGCTTTCATCAAGTATTGTAGGGTTAATTGCCCAACGTTTAGTTAGAAAACTATGCGATCATTGTAAAACCCCTCATCATTTACGAAGTGATGAACGTGAACTAATGGGTTTTACCGTTGATATAGATTCATTAACTATCTTTGAACCTAAAGGATGTGAGCATTGCAATTATTTAGGCTATCGCGGACGTACAGGTATTTATGAGTTAATTACGATGGATGAAACGTTAAGAGGCATGATTCATCGCAATGAAAATATACAAACCATGGATGCCTGGGTGCGCAAAAAAACTCCTGGTATTCGTACAGATGGATTTAAACGGGTATTGCTAGGTGATACATCATTAGCAGAAATATTACGTGTAACAAGCCAGTATTAAACTGGCCTTATTATTTTTATCCATGCATTAACTGTTCAATATATCGTCTGCATGTCAGGGGCTTGTTTAAATAATCGATCACCTGCCGTGAACCACCAGTACCGGTAATCACCAGCGCACCATAATCTAAAAAACTACCAATGATCGATTGCCGTATATCAATGCATTCAATTTTACTCAACGGAATATCAATGGTTTGACGCATCAAAATCCCCGTGCACAAGATCACTTGCTTATTTTTAATAATTAAATAAGACGACAGGTACGTCAAGCCAGTCACCACTAACCATAATAACGCACATAATCCTAGAATATAGGATGGGGTTTGTAATTGAGGAAAAGC
>CAZNVR010000140.1:0-4184 GCA_964576655.1 uncultured Legionella sp.
CGGTGAACATTCGCACACAACCATGGCTGGCAGGGTATCCTGGGACGGAATCACTGCCATGCAAGGCGAATCCTCGCATGAAATGCATGCAATATGGCATTGGAGCCCCGCCGGTACTGCCATCAGCATTTTGAGGAAATACAGTAGAAATGCAATAAACATCTTGTTTGCGTATAATTCGAAATGAACCGGAGGGTGTAATGCAATTTCCATCTGATTTGCAATGACCTGATCCTGGAGAGATAGGCCCCCACCAGATTAATTCACCGTGTTCATCATAAGCACCCCATGCTAATTGTTTTTGGCTTACAAAAATCGTTTTCTCACCACTGGGTTCTATATAGCGCGGAAAAGGAGACACATCGTAAATGCTTAATCGATGAATATTTTTAGGTATAGCAATCAGCATACCCGTACGTAAATTAATATTCATGCGGTTAATGCGTTTGATAATATCTCGTTCTTCTTCGTTAGAAAACAAGCTCTCCCAACTATCGCCTGCTTTGATTTTAATACAATGATAATCAGGATTATTACATAGTGTTTCACCAAAGCGTTTTTCGGAATAGGCTATTTGATGTGTAAACAAAAGGACTGCATAAAGTACTACCATCATCAGTCTTTTCATGTTGTTCTCCCCAGGGTTGAGCCTTGGCTCAACAAAAATAGATGCAATGTGTTAACAGGTTGATTCAAAGCCATACTTACTTCTTAATAACGGCATATTTAAAAAAAACTTGACGTTAATGATGTTCTTGTTTTGGGCACGTTATGTTATAATAATGCTTTGTAAATCAGAGGTGTTACTTCGATGTATGGGTTTTATAAAAGAAAAACTGTAAATAATTTGTCAGATAGAGCAACATTTCTTCTTGGGGTTAGTAATCAGCTTGACGCATGGGTTAGCAATGCAGTTGAAGGGGAACATAGAACGGAAGCATGTAATCGAATTATACGGTGTTTAATGGAGAACTCTCCCGTGCTTGATTTAAGTATGTTGAATTTAAAAAAATGGCCTAACATATTCCATCTGAGCGATTTTTCTCACATTAAAAAAATAAATATTAAAGGTAATTTACTTCCAGAATTACCAATGAGTCTTCAACAGCGTATCAAAGACAAGCAACTGACTATTTCTAGAATAACTTTTGATCGTACGATTAAGGTATGCTTAGTTCCTCATCGTAATGAGTATATTGAAGCAGGGCTTTTGGATGTATTATGGACAAATAAATCCGAACAGCTTCATTATAAAAAACAGGCTATAAATGAACTACGAGCCTATATGAGCATGCACGGCAGTAGTACTCTGCAGCAAGCAAAGGCAGCCCTTTATCAGCCTTGCGATACAAACAACAATCACTTGATTGAAGAAAATACGTCTGCCAGCTCAATAGTCAAGAGCATGTCTATTTAGAGGCTGATTCAGTGCGAGATCATGCGTTCTCAACATGATCTCCCTCAGTGTGAAATTCGGTCTTTGTGAGTATTTAGACCGGGGATAAAAAAACGTTCTGAACTAACTTTCGTCTGCGAGCATCACGAAGCATATATGCTTCTCCTTCGGGTCGCAAAGACGAATAGTTCAAGATAATTCCTGTTCGGACGTTTAATTGCAAATCGCTCGGGATTATTTTGCTAACGCTTGTAAAGACGGGGTTAGTTTATTTTTAAAGCACATATGATTTTGCCTTGGATGCTGATTCCTTAGAGCTTCTTTTCGTCGTATAATATGGTTTAAATTGATTGAATATGGACTACTATTATGAGTTGGCTAAAAAATCTTCTGCCGTCAAAAGTGCGGACGGAAACATCTCAAAAAAAAGGGGTGCCCGAAGGCTTATGGGTGAAATGTTTAGGTTGTAGCGAAGTTTTATACCGCACTGAGCTTGAAAAAAATCTTTCAGTTTGTGTTAAGTGCAATCATCATCACAGGCTATCTGCTCGCGATAGATTGGCGCAATTTTTAGATGATACTCATCAAGATGAAATTGCCGCTGAACTAGAACCCATTGATCGTTTAAAATTCCGCGACTCAAAAAAGTATAAAGATCGTATTATTCAAGCACAAAAAGCAACCGGCGAAAAAGAAGCCTTGATTGTACTTAAAGGCATGTTAAAACAACAACCAGTGGTTGCCAGTGCCTTTGAATTTCAGTTTATGGGTGGCTCAATGGGTGCGACAGTAGGCGAAAAATTTGTTCGTGCTGTTAATGTCGCTATTGCTGAAAAAAGAGCCTATATCTGTTTTACGGCAAGTGGTGGGGCCAGAATGCAAGAAGGGTTGTTTTCCTTAATGCAAATGGCTAAAACATCCGCGGCTTTAGCACGATTTGCTGAAACAGGGTTGCCTTTTATTGTGGTATTAACAGATCCTACTATGGGAGGCGTGTCGGCCAGTTTTGCTAGCTTAGGCGATGTGATTGTAGCAGAGCCGAATGCTTTGATTGGTTTTGCAGGTCCTCGAGTGATTGAGCAGACTGTTCGTCAAAATTTGCCTGAAGGCTTTCAGCGTAGTGAATTTTTACTTGAGCATGGTCATATAGATATGATTATTGAGCGTAAAGACTTGCGAGATACAATTGCAGAGCTTATTGCTAAATTAACACATCGCGAGCTGCCGGGTCAGACTGATGGATCTTGCTAAAGCAAATGGTATGAATTTAGCTGCATGGTTGCAGTTATTAGAAAATCGGCATTCACAAGAAATACAACTTGGCTTAACACGAGTTAAAGCGGTTGCTGAACGCTTGTCTTTATGTGAGCTGGGTTGTGTTGTGATTACGGTAGCTGGAACAAATGGCAAGGGTTCAACTGTTGCAACCCTTGAGGCCATTTATCGTGCTGCAGGCTTTAAGGTTGGTGTTTATACATCGCCGCATCTGTTGTTTTTTAACGAACGTATCTGTATTAATCAACAACCCATACCCGATCAAAGGCTTTGCGAACTATTTTCTTTAATAGAGCGCGCTCGGGGGGATATTCACCTGACCTATTTTGAAATGACAACGCTGGCTGCTTTGTATTATTTTAAACAAGCCGCGTTGGATGTGGTTGTTCTTGAAGTAGGGATGGGAGGACGTTTGGATGCAACAAATATTATTGATGCTGATTTAGCGATTATTACTACGGTGGATTTGGATCATCAAGCGTATTTAGGAACAACAATTAACGCTATTGCTCATGAAAAAGCAGGTATTTTAAAAGCAAATCAACCTTTTATCTATGCAGATCATCATCCTGCAACAAGTATTTTAGAACAGGTTAAATTACTTAATAATACCATGTATAGTCTTGATGTGGATTATTGGTTTAAAACAACAGATGATCAATTATTTATTTCTCGTAAAAATGGGCATGACCTTCAATTACCTCGACCTAAAATTAATATGAAATCTGCAGTTGCAGCGATCATTGCAACAGAACTCCTACTTGACAAGTTGTGTGTAAATAATGCACAATTGGCTGGTGCTATGCAGACAGTTTTTATTAAAGGTCGGCAACATGTTATACATGATGAGGTGACTTTTGTATTTGATGTGGCTCATAATCCACAAGCAGTACGGTTGTTGTCTGAGTTGATTAAAACACTTCAACCCCGTGGAAAAGTACACGCTGTGTTTTCTGCATTGAAAGATAAAGATCTTTGCGGTTTAATTAGTCCAATGGTGGATGATGTGGATTTTTGGTACCTGGCTCCTTTAGATGGTCAGCGTGCTGCAACAGAATCCCTATTGCAACATGCGCTTTATAAGGCAACAGGAATGAAGGCACCTTTTTTTACAGATCCTGTAAGTGCGTTTGCTGCGGCTCAAAACAAGGCAAGCCCGGGAGATGTCATTGTTATTTATGGTTCTTTTTTATTGGTTAGTGCTGTCATGGCCACACAAAAAAATCAGGAGATGTGTTAATGAAATTTGTAATGGATGAGCGTATTAAACACAGATTAACCGGCGTAATTGTCATTGTTTCAATGGCTGTTATTTTCCTGCCTGCAATGATGAAAAAATCAACGTTGCATTTTGAAGAAAATGTGAGTGCATCATTAAAATTACCAGCAAAGCCTCTCCAGCCCAAGGTTATTATACCTAAGCAAACAACACTTCTTAAGTCAGTTAAAGTGGCTCATGTTGACGTCCCTTCGATAGCAGATATTCCACGTCCCTCAACAATTGCTAAAGCAG
>CAZNVR010000140.1:4194-5386 GCA_964576655.1 uncultured Legionella sp.
AAGCAGAATCATTAAGTCAACCTGGCTCTGTATTGGTTAAAGTTGAAGAGGCTCCGTTAAAATCGTTAATTGCCACAGCGGTGATGCCACAAAAACATCATGAGCCTGTTAAGCCTGTAGTTACCGCTAAAGTAGCGGCTAAAAAAGGTTTTGGTATTCAATTGGCGTCATTTACCAAACAAAAAAATGCAGAAATATTAGTTGAGCGATTGCGTAAACAGGGCTATGTTGCCACATATAATATTTTTAATGGCAAACAAGGTCAATTTTATCAGGTGGTCGCAGGCATGTTAAATAAAAGAGATGATGCGGTGAGTTTACAAAAACAATTAGCAACCAATATGCAATTGAAAGGTTATATTATTCAAACGGGAGTAAGTTAAACATGGGCACGTTATATTGGCTTGATTGTGTGATCGTAGGTGTTATTGCGTTATCGATTATCACAGGTCTGTTTCGTGGTTTTGTTAAGGAACTTATTGCATTAGGCATATGGGTATTCGCTATATGGTTGGCATCAACCTATTCACAACACCTATCAACATGGGTTTTGCATTACATTTCTGATAAAACAGCAGCTATTGCTGTAGCATTCGTTGCTATTTTAGTTGGAACGTTAATTGCAGGTGCAATCGTCAACACAATTATTACTCATATTTTACATAGCGCAGGTTTAAGTGGTATCGATAGACTGCTGGGCATGGGCTTTGGTTTTGTTCGCGGGATCTTTATTGTCGCTTTGCTGATGGTCGTTGTTAAAATGACGTCTTTGCCTGCAGAAGACTATCGATCTCAATCACGTCTTTATGCTCAATTTGATCCATTGGTTGATTGGGTTTATAGTTTTACGCCAAGTGTTCTCAATAAGCTTGCTATGCTGGATCAATCATCGTCCAGCCTTTCATCAATAGAGTTGGTAAAACAAGATTAGAGTTTAAAAAAAGCTAATCATAAATGTTTTCTTGTTGTATATATTGATAGACAGCCTTGGGTACATAGGCTTGGATATTGTCTTTAAGGTGTTGTTTTTTACGCAGCTGCGTGGATGAAATATCAATATGACCCGCATTATATTGATAAATCTTACCGCATGCTTTAGTCAATAAATAATTTTTATCTGTAGTTTGATGGGTTTTGAGTAAATCAATTAATAATTCTGGTATCACTTCTTGTTGTTTTTGGACGCGATCCA
>CAZNVR010000141.1:0-5384 GCA_964576655.1 uncultured Legionella sp.
AAATCCGTTCCATAATTAGTTCCAAATTAAAGCGTGCCAAAATATACTATTATTCTTGTTTTTGGAATGCATTTTTTGACGGTAGGAGGTTGAATTGAAGCTTGGGTATGCTCGTGTGTCAAAAAATGACTTCTGCTGGTTGTGATGAATTTTTTCAAGAAAAAATTTCCGGTGCAAAAGGTGATTGGCCGCAATTAAATGTGCTGCTTGGTAAATTAAGAAGGTGACTCGTTATGCGTTGTTTGCTTAGATAGACTTGGGCGTCGCATGATGCGGTTAATCGACCTGATTAATGATTTTAAATCCAAGGGGGTTGAATTTATTTCACTTGAAAACAATACCGATGCATTAATGAAGAACAAATTAATATATAAGGATAGAGAAGTATGGGACGAAAAAATAAGAAAAGCCGTAACCGGAATTCAGAGGCACCATCATCCTCAGTTATAACTTCTGATGAAAAGAGAAATATCACCGTATTATCACTGGACTATGATGGATGTGCCGAGCTTTTGTTTGAAGAGGCGCTTGAAAAAGGTTCGTATAAAAATGAATGTGATCCTAGTCATAAGCAATATGTACAAGGCCTCAAAAGTGCTATATACAGAGCAAGAGCGGCTTTTGAATACTTACTCTCCATTGAAACTACTGGTGCAGATATTGTGGAACTTTGTGTTGGCTCAACACGACAAACCCGAGAGTTAGATAGACTTAATGCTTTTTATAACAAAACAGGATTGTGTTTTGAAATGTTTGCGGATTTGGCTGAAAAAAAACATTGGTATTTTAACAAGATGTTGATTGCCGACTTTATCGATGAGTCGGGAGAATTACGTGCAAAACCTTTAACGCCAGGCACGGCTATGGGGAGACTAAGAAAAAATACACAAGGAATGTATAAATACGAAGAGGATGCTTTTGCAGATACACTTCAAGTATATGGTAGGGACCCGTATAAAACAGCTTTATTATCAAAACAAATCAAAGCCATTGTTGATAAATACCCTAATGACAAGGTAAGGTTTGTTTTTGTAGATGATAGATTGGATATAATGCAAGCATTAAAGAGTCATTTTAATCCAGAAAACCAATTTTCCCCGCATTCCAATTTTAAAAATGTGGAGCTAAAATTAATTCACCATGATACTGCTGAAATCTTGACAAGCCGATTAAATTCAGAGCAATATCCTGTTGTTGATGCTGTAAAAAAAATTATAAACAGCGTAGCTACACTCCCGGCATTAAACTTTAATTCAATAAATAAGAAGAGCCAAGAAGCTATAGCATCACAGGGTTTGTTTTCTAAATCCATTAAAATTCACAAAGCAACGGAATATGCTGCAGCGACAAATTATGGATTTATATGTAAAGCATTGGGTTTAATAGGATGCTGCCTAGTAATGTTAACCGTTGGAAGTATTTCGTTTGTCAATACACGCAAAAGTGATAATGAATTACCAGCGCATGAGATGACACCGTCTTTTTAGTATGTTTTTTAAGTTAGTTCTTCGATAAAAATTACTTTCCATGAAAAACAGCTATAACCCATGCACGGAAAGGGTTGTAGCTCGTTTTAAAAATCAAGTGACCGATTTATCTGTTGTTGGGTCGTTTGTGGTATATGCGCTAATAAAGAGGGTCGGGTTAATCTATAAGGTCAAAATGACCGGGTGAGATATCAATTAATTATGGAACCTGGGGCCGGGTCTAAGGGTATAACTATTCAAGATGAAATAGGACTAGAGCATGCCAGTAACGTAGGAGCTAAACTTTTATCAAAAATTTCATCACACCATCCACGTCCAGAGCAGTTTTTTTCTAAATTTAATTAACTAAAATGTACAAATTGCGTCAAAAAAGAACTTTTATGTCAATTGATTTCATCATAATGTAAGCCAATGTTCGCTCGTCTTTTTTGTCATGCTATGGGATAGTTTCTTGTACGAGTTCCTGTGCAGAACAATTTCAAATTTAGCAGCCGATGAACATTTTTTGTTCTTTTCCATAGCAGTGGGCATTCTAGTTAAGAATACTGAAAAAAAAACGTTAGGAACGTTGTCTATATCGATAATGAATTATTATCATTGATCTCAGTGATTAAATTCATTGCATTCTCTGCAGATAAGCCTTGTATTAAATTTAATGCTTCTTCCGGTAAAATGTTTCTTTTTTCAATCAATTCAATTAAGACGTCAAGATGAATTTGTGTAAAATAAGAATTATTTTGTTCGTTTCGCCAATTCCGTAATTGATCGCCAGTTAAACCACGGTGGCGTAATCGCATGAGTGTGAAGAGAGTCATGGTTTGTAACCCACTGATTTCTTTTAATGCTTCTTCAGGTGACAAACAAAAAGAAGAGGGCAGTGAAGGAATACCATGAGAATGCATAAGCAAGTTGTTTCCCGTCATTAAATAGATAACGGCATCATTTTGCACAGATGACCAACGATGATTATTATGGACAGGTGTCCAAAATTGATTAATCATGGCCTCATTTATGCCATAGCTTTCTAATTCTGATGTTGTTCCAAATCCTCGTGCAAAGGCTCTAAGAGCAAAATGCATACCTATTATAATCGAGTAGACAATTAATGTTGCGCCATAAATACCGGAATGAGGTGTTACAAGAAAGAGAGCAATCTCGCTTGGTGTCATTGCTGAGCGAGGTTCTATCAATTTCGTTTTTTCTGTTAATGGGTTTGTTGGTATATATTGCATAGAAGGAATGATGTCTTCCAGCATAGGATACCTTTGAATTAGGCGCGTAAATTTATCTTTGATTTCAATATCATCTTTAATTTCGCTTAGCAAAAATTTATTTCGAGTATATGGGCAGGATATTTTTTTCTGTTCTTGTTCCTGTGCATCGAGTTGTGCTTTTGACTGTGGCGTGCTTAACCATTTTTTTAATGATTCATCTTCGAACGTATATCCAGTTGGTATACGAATGGGTTTATAAAATATTAGACATGACATTTGACAAAAAAATTCTTCAGTAACATATTGCATAGGATTGGTTTTATCAATGTCATGTAATGAAATTAACCGGATGATACCGCCATCGGTATTAGCATAGTCACATAAACGATTAGAATCTTCTATCCATTGATCTTCAAAAACAAGTAGCGTCAATTTTGAATATTCTTCAAAAGAATTGGTTTTATCTTCATCTAAGGCATAAAGCTTTTTCATCAAATCATGGACTGATATTGTGATATCCAAGTCTATAGCGATGGATTTTAATGGCGAAAATATGATTTTAAATGTCATAGGGATTTTAGGGGCTGCTGATAATTCACTTTTCGAAGCCCTACGTCCTTCGACGTAGGCAACTCAATTGTCAGTAGACCAGACCTCATATTATATTTTTAATAGAAATACATGATACCTTGTTGATTATTTTAATCCAAATAAGCACGGCTGTCCCATTGAAATGTGACAAGGCATCAACACAGCCAGTTTTCTTTATGGCTTTCCTTTAATATTAATTTCCCCCCAACTTTAGCCGAAAAATCTCACCTTCGAATTCAATCGTATCTCCTGCAACCATCTTTTTTCTTTTCTGTTTTTCAATTACGCCGTTTACCAATACGCTGCCCGCAGCTATCATAATTTTAGCTTCGGCTCCACTCGAGACGATTCCTTCAAACTTAAGAATTTTAAAGAGTTCAACATGATCTCTATTAATAAAAACATCTTTCATATTATTTATTACTCCTGCCCTTATAAGTTTTCGCAATCTTTATTTTTTAAGGAAATAAGATAAAGAGCTTCAATTTCAGTTCTTGCCCATGATGTTTTGCGCAGGAATTTAAGACTTGATTTAATGCTGGGGTTGGAAGAAAAACAATTAATCTTTACTCTTTTCGCCAAGCCTTCCCAGCCATAACAAATCAACAAACTATTTAATATAGTCTCTAGAGTAATACCGTGCAGTGGATCATTAGAAATTCTGTCCATCATCTATACCTTTTTTTATTGCTCATTGAGAGTTTAGCCTAGACCTCACTAAGCTCTACTTCTTCAAAAACCGTTAATCAGACTTAACAAGTTGCTCAAATCCATATAAATCGACATGATTTGTATTCATACCACCTAAGCTTGTTCAATACCAAGACTTTTAGACTTTCCAGAGCCGTTGGATCGGTTCTGTTTTCTGATTGTTCATCAATTAAGCTTCCGTAGCCAATAATGTATAGGGGAACATGGATATTTATCGGCGGATGACAAACTGGCGTTGAGAAGATAATAAAAAGATCTATCCTTGTTTTTTCATGCTGTACCGTGAGCTATGATTTTATATTTGTAAGCATTATAACACATTCAATTTGCACTCTGTCAGCACTCTATAAAATTGAATTTAAAGAAACAATATTCAGACGCTAAGTTTGGTTTCTCTCCACAAAACTTATGGTATATGCGCCAGTTTTATCTTGAATATAAAGATAAGCCAAATCTCCAACAGCTTGTTGGAGAAATTCCTTAGAGTCACAATTTACTTATTCTTAAGTAAAATAAAAGATGATAATGAAAAGGTATATTATTTATCTGCTGCAAAAGAACAAGCTTGGAGTAGAGAAACACTAAGAGAACAAATAAACTCTCAAGCCTATCAACGACATTGTTTGTCTGAAAAAAAACATAATTTTAAAAGCACTTTACCCAAAGATTTGGCCGTTCAAGCTCAACAATCGATGATTGTTTTGTCGAATTTTTCACTAGTTGTTAGGGTATTATTGGATCTTTACATGTAACGTAAATAATGTGAGCCCCGAGATTATCTGATACAAAGGTAGTAGTTAACTCACAGGCCAATCGTTGTTTGTTTTCTTCAGTAAAGATGACTGGAACTAAAAGTATTTATGAAATCTACGTATTTTTTACGGATATTGTTTGAAATAAAATAAGTTATTATATTTCAAGAAAAATGATGAGAAAGGTAATTTCTGTGAGATACGAAAATTTTAGGTTATTTCAAATCAACAGCATTACCATAATTACAGAGCACACTCAGAAAGCTGTATCTGACAAGAGTTTGGCTGAGTGTCGGATACTGTAATTTTTGTTTAATTAACTAATCAATAGAGGAGTAATAACTGCTCCTCTTCCCGAAGGAACCGAGATTATGTTATTCGCTTGCCATACAAATTTTTTTTTAAAGAGGGCCACTTCACACATGAGTAAGCCTTTTTATATGAACACAAGAGAAATGGGGGTAGGCCCAGAGATGCATGACGATCTTCCCAATGATCTTTTAAAATTATTAAGTTTTATTATTTTAAGCTCTTTTGCACCCAAAATTTTGGACGAAACCATACAATATTTATCTTCTTTTAATGACAACTCCAAAAAATTTTCTAATGTAACAGACAAAGAAAAACAG
>CAZNVR010000142.1:0-5346 GCA_964576655.1 uncultured Legionella sp.
TTTAGCTTGTTTAGACAATGCGTCTGCTAATATCAAAATAAAGTCATACAAACGACCCCAACCAGCACCATAGGTATGCGACTCTTTCACAAACGTAGCTACACGTCGGTCCACTTCAGCCCAAGCTTCATCAGCTTCTTTTTGTAATTGTGGCATGGCCTCTTTTTTACGAGTATGAACCATTTCGCTTGCAAAACGAAGTTGCTCAGCTTTTCGTTTTGCAGCAAAAAAATCATCATTGTTCTTTTGGGTTTGATTTAAAGGTATGCTCATATATCCCCCATTAACAGATCAAAATAAAAACCAAGTGGCTCATTGTAACACAGCAATTTTGGATTGTCATCCCAATCACTAAGAATATATTGCTGATAGGTTTGTTGATGACGTTGATGTAACGTTAAACCAGGTTTATGAGTATGTCCATGGATAACGGTAGTTACGTTTAATTGTTGCATATGATTTAACATGACCATAGGCACAACATCCATTTGTTCTTCAGATTTTTGACGATTATTTTGGCTATTGTGTCGTACAGCGTACACCAGTTTTTTACGACAACTCAACGATAAACGCAGGAATATGCGTGAAAAAATACGATTGCGTGTTACTCGCCTTAACCACTGATGCCCTTTATCCAACGTGCAGTATCGATCACCATGCACCAACAATACCGGCGTTTTTCCAAACTGAACAAACGCAGGCTCTGTTAATAATGTCACATTAGCGCGTTGCGCAAAGTGATTACTCAGTAAAAAATCTCGATTCCCTGGCATGAAATACGTTTTAACACCAGCCATCGCAAGCTGCGCCAATTGTTCAGCAATCGCCTCACTCCATGCATCCAGTGCATCATCTCCCGGCCAGACATGGAAGAAATCACCTAATATATATACTGATTTTGTATGATTTATTGCCCATGCAATAAATCGTTCAAATCGCTGTGTAATCAGGGGCTCTTCTGGATTTAAATGAAGATCGGATATAAATACCGCGTCAATCATAATGTCTCAATTTGTATACGATCATCCTGAATAAAAATTTGACATGGCGCGGCAATCGGTTCAATGGCATCTCTTAAACGATAAAATCCTGCAATGGATACCAGTTCAGCATCCAATGATTGGCAGAAAATTCGTGCTGTTTTATCACCAGCAATACCAGCCAGCGCCCGGCCTCTTAACGCCCCATAAACATGGATATTACCATCTGCTAATAATTCAGCACCATGACTTACGGATGACACAACAATTAAATCAGCGCCTTTGCCCACCACTTGTTGCCCGGAGCGAATGGGGGTTGTTAATAATTTGGTTTTCATGGGTTCAACAAGAGGAGCAGGAGCTGGTGCTACCAACACAGCAGCGTCTTTGTCTAATGATTTATCATGGCTAGATGAACCATGCAAAATAGCTAACCCATGCGTTTGCGCAACCGCATTTAAAAGAGGATTGCTTCCTTGAATAGCAATGGGTAATAAACCATGTTCACGCATGCATTTACATAATGTTTGTAAATCAAATTGACGCATTCCTAAGAGCTGTTCTGGAATGGCTGAGCAATCCAGTACCACGGGGGTTCGCTCGAATAAACGCGGTGCTTTTGCTACCGCTTCCGTTAATTGTTGGGCAAAAACATCGCAATCGGTATCAAGTAATTGAATAACTGTTAACGTATATAAGCGCCCTTTTAATTTAAATGCTTGTGATTTCAATATATTATCTGTCATAACGGCGATATCCAACGTCAATTTTTTAGTTTATACTAACACACACTTTAGATTATAAAAATAACAGTACCATTTACCCCTTTTTATCAACCACAGGGTAAGTGCTACCCATAATATAAGGTCAATATCGTGGATAAGATATGGTTAAAGTCCTATCAACAGGGCGTTCTTCATGAAATTAATTTAAACGCATTTTCATCATTGGTTGACCTGTTTTCTCAATCATGCAACAAGCACGCCAACAAAACAGCTTATGTGAATATGGGATGCACCCTTAGTTTTGCTGAGTTAAATCAACACAGCTTACAATTGGCCGTTTATTTACAATCGCTCAAGTTAAAAAAAGGCGCACGCATCGCCATTATGATGCCCAATTTACTCCAGTATCCTGTGGCCATTTATGCCATTCTTCGTGCCGGATTTACGGTGGTAAACATCAACCCTTTATACACAAGTGATGAACTTAGCTATCAAATGAAGGATTCTGGTGCAGACGTATTAATCGTTGTTGCAAATTTTGCTAACACCGTTGAAAAAGCATTGCCCAACTTGCCGGCTTTAAAAAAAGTTATTATTACTGAAATTGGTGATCTTTTTCCCACAGCAAAACGAATCATTGTCAATTCCGTGGTTAAATACATCAAAAAAATGGTTCCTGCATATACCATTCCAAATGCCATTTCATTTAATGAAGCATTAAAATGCACCAACGCAATACTAGAGCCTCAAGACACAACGCATACTGATATTGCATTCATTCAATACACCGGTGGCACCACTGGTGTTGCCAAAGGTGCCATGTTGACGCATGGTAATATGTTAGCCAATGTTTTACAGGCATCTGCATGGATTGCACCAATGTCGATTGATAGCAACGACATTGTTGTTACAGCATTGCCTTTTTATCATATATTCTCACTCACAGCCAATTGCCTTACATTCTTAAATGCGGGTGCTAAAAATATATTAATCACAAACCCCAGAGACATCTCAGGCTTTATCAAAGACATTAAAAACACCCGCTTCACAGCCATTACAGGTGTAAATACATTATTCAATGCTCTTCTTAATCACCCTAAATTTTTAACTGTTGATTTTTCTAAATTAAAGCTTGCGCTTTCCGGCGGCATGGCTTTACAGAAAAGTGTCTCGTTGAAATGGCGTACTGCCACGCAATCCCCTATTCTTGAAGCCTACGGCTTAACAGAAGCAAGCCCTGCTGTGGCAATTAATCCGATGTATCTTGCAGAATACAACGGCAGTATTGGCCTACCCATATCCTCAACAGACGTTTCTATTCGAGATGAAGACGGACGAGAACTACCCATTGGTGAAAAAGGTGAGCTCAGTGTGAAAGGCCCTCAAGTCATGCCAGGCTATTGGCAACGCGAGGATGAAACCGCCCTGGTTTTCTGGCCTGATGGTTATTTACGCACAGGCGATATAGCCAGAATGGATGAAAACGGCTTTATTTATTTACTTGATCGCATCAAAGATATGATTTTAGTATCTGGATTTAACGTGTATCCTAATGAAATAGAACAAGTGATAAGTCTTATGCCTGGCGTGCTTGAAGTCGGCGTCATAGGAGTATCTGATCCGGATTCAATTGAAAAAGTAAAAGCATGTATAGTGAAACGCGACCCCGCGCTTACGGCAGAACATGTTATTGCTCATGCTCGTCAACATTTAACTGCTTATAAAATTCCTAAAATCATTGAGTTTTACGAAGAACTACCTAAAACCAACGTAGGTAAAATATTAAAACGCGCTCTAAAAGACTAGAGCCTGTTGAATTCCGCGCCCTAAAGCGCGGAACATCGTTGTCTGCTAGAGGCTAGAGCTGACTTATTTACTGATTATTGAGACCAGAACCAGAACCAAAGGGGTGTATTCCCGGAGCAGTCCTGTTTTGAGGCGTCAAAGTGCCTCGCATACCACCATTGCTTGCTGGTAGTTCCCTGCTACCATCAATCATACCTCCTCTACCCATTGAACCCGTTTGCACTTCACTATTGCTTGCTGGTGCAGCACTACTACTAACGCCTGGACAAGAATAATAATAAACGCTCGGATCCGGAGTGCAGGTATAATATGTTACACCCATGTATGTAACGGTTGTTTCAGTTTGCTGAGGGCATTCCGTTGAAGCAATGTACTGACATTTTCCCTTCCAGTAACTGAGTGTTTGGGTTGTTGTAGGGTCCGGGCACGTTTTTGTGCCTCCGCATGATGTTGTTGTCGTACCTGGGGGAGGAACATATTGTGTACAAACCTGAGGACCAGTATAGACACAAGCAGAGGTATTATTGCCTTGCCCTGTAGGCAATGTAGTACTACTGCCAACGGGTTGACACGTACCGGTACAAGACCAACTGGAATTGGGTGGGGCCAGGGCTGCAGTACAGTACACAGGAGACGGGCAAGGGCTGGGTTGACAGTAAGTGATGACGTCAGGATTCCCGCATTGATAACAACAATAAAAAGAAACACCAGCCGGCGGTGTTGTACACGTATAATTTCCTAAATATTTTCCATTTTGACAAGTAGCACCGCCAGACGCATCATAGCACCCGCTTTTACACCCAGCGAGAACATTGGTTGAAATTACACATGCAAACAACGCCAATGCGCAGCGAGTCACAACGGGGGCTGTTATTATCGTTTTCATATATTCTCCGTTATAAAGGAAAAAATACAACCAAACAAATCATTAAAAAACCTAAAAAAACATAAAAAAAACTACTTGATTTAATGTTAGGCACAAAAAACAACCTTGTCAAATTTAACCCCCTTAATTAAAATTAAAGCCAACACACAGATAACGGATGCATTATTTTCACCAGACAACACTCAAAAAGATAAAAACAAGATTAATTCAATTAAAATAAAAACAAAAAAAATAATTTAACAACAAAACTATTTTATTTTTGAGCAATATTTTTGTTGCAATCATCTTTGCAGAATCATACTATTTAAAGGCGTGTTAAACGTCAGACATTATAGTTGTTATGGAAGAATAAAAATGAATACTCTGATGCATGGATCTCCTTCTCCGCTACTTGCTGTGGCTTTAATGATTAAAAACGAAGCTGCTTCAATTCAAGCCACATTGGCTTCATTACACAACGCACATATTCATGATTATTTTATTTTAGACACAGGCTCCACTGATGAAACCATTGAACTGGCAACCCGTTTTTTTGAACAGCATCAATTAAATGGAATTATAAAACAAGAACCCTTTGTTGATTTTGCAACCTCAAGAAATCGAACATTGGCGTTGGCAGAAGAGCATCTGGGGCATATTCCTTTTTTATTCATGCCTGATGCAGAATGGTACCTTCATCATGCCAATATATTGCATGACTTCTGCAAACAGGAACAATATAGCACCACGCCCCTTTATGCATTAAACATAAAAATGAATAGCATGGAATTTACAACGGCGCGTTTATTTAGAACAACAAGCCATGTACGATTTAAAGGTGTTGTTCATGAAGTACCAGATACCATTGCACACATTAAAGTCCCGTCTCCTTTTTACATTGAAGTCAATGCCACAACCCAAGGCATTGAAAAAAGTAAACTGCGGTGGCAGCAAGATTTGCAACTCTTAT
>CAZNVR010000143.1:0-5277 GCA_964576655.1 uncultured Legionella sp.
GATAATTAGGAAAAAAATGTTCTCTTATTTTCTTGTTTGATTTGATTTTTTTTAAAAAGTTTTTTTTATGGATCACCCAAACATGGGGCGCCCGAGTGCATGGTTCAGCGGTGAGTCTATCAAGAGAGCTAGAAATAGCTCTAATTCTGAAGTTTGAACCATCTTGAAGAAGATACAGTGTTCTGCAAGATTTTATTCGTTCATATTTACGAGTAATAAAATCAAAATAATACAAGTTTTTGGACATGCTAATTCCTTGAGATCATTGGAGAAAAGAAATTTAAATGGTTTCTGCTAAATTCCCTTTATCCTCAAGCCAAACTTTCCGATCATTCGCGCGTTTTTTGGCTAGCATCATGTCCATTAATGCAAAGGTGTCGGTTTCATCTCCGAGTGTTAATTGAATAAGACGACGCGTATTCGGATCCATGGTCGTCTCACGTAATTGCAAAGGATTCATTTCACCTAATCCTTTAAAGCGTTGTACATTCACTTTGGCTTTACTGGTTTTTTCAAGTTTACTTACAATGGTAGCTCTTTCATCATCGTCTAATGCATAATGAACGATTTTCCCAGCATCAATTCGATATAATGGGGGCATCGCTACAAACACATGTCCTGCGGTGACTAAGGGTTTAAAGTGGCGTAAAAAAAGTGCACAAATTAATGTGGCAATATGTGCTCCATCGGAATCTGCGTCGGCCAAAATGCAAATTTTTCCATAACGCAGCCCACTAAAATCTTCAGAGCCAGGATCAACACCTATTGCTACGGATATATCATGGATTTCTTGGGAGGCTAAAACTTGCGTTGAATCCACTTCCCAGGTATTTAAAATTTTGCCACGCAAGGGCAGTATGGCTTGAAAATCTTTGCTGCGAGCTTGTTTTGCAGATCCGCCCGCAGAATCTCCTTCAACTAAAAATAATTCAGCTTGATTTAAATCTTGCTGAAGGCAATCGGCTAGTTTTCCGGGTAGAGCCGGGCCTTGATGAATGCGTTTGCGTGTAATTTGCTTTGCTTGACGCAAGCGTTTTTGTGCGCGCTCGATCACAAAGCTTGCGATTAACTCGCCTTGACTGCGATGTTGATTAAGCCATAGTGAAAAGGCATCTTTTATTGCATTACTGACAAATGCAGCTGTTTGTCTTGAGCTTAACCGTTCTTTTGTTTGCCCTGCAAATTGCGGTTCTTTCATCATGACAGATAACACGTATTGACACGGCTCCCACAAGTCATCAGCAGCTAGTTTAACACCGCGAGGGACTAAATTACGCAGTTCACAAAAAGCAGATAAGGCTTCAAACATGCCTGAGCGTAGTCCATTCACATGTGTGCCACCTTGAATGGTTGGAATTAAATTCACATAGCTTTCACAAAGCGTGCTATTTGATGCCGTTGACCAGGCAAGAGCCCAGTCAATGGTGCCTTCATCACTTTTAAATTCGCCACTAAATGGCTCTTCAGGCAAATAATCTGCAGGTAGTGATTGGCGTAAATAATCCGCAAGTCCTTTTTCATAACACCAATGGTTTTTTTCATTGGTTATCTTATTGATAAACGTCATTGACAAACCAGGACATAATACGGCTTTTGCTCGCAGTACATGCGTAAGTTGTTTGTTAGATAGGCGAGTGGTATCAAAATAGTTAGGATTAGGCCAAAAACGAATCGTTGTGCCCGTGTCTCGTTTTTTAGTCACTCCAACTTCTGTTAGTTCAGAGGTTTTATCGCCATTAGAAAATGACATTTGGTATAAGATGCCGTTACGTTTGATACTGACATGAAGCGTCTCAGATAACGCATTAACAACAGACACGCCAACACCATGCAACCCTCCTGAAAAATTGTAATTTTTGTCGGAGAATTTACCACCTGCATGGAGTTTAGTCATAATGACTTCAACGCCACTTAAGCCTAATTGAGGATGCATATCAACAGGCATGCCTCGGCCATTGTCTTCTACCTCAACAGAACCGTCCTCATGCAAGGTTACAATAATTCGAGTAGCAAATCCGGCCAATACCTCATCAACACTATTGTCAATCACTTCTTGCGCTAAATGATTAGGACGAACCGTATCGGTATACATACCCGGACGACGTTGAACGGGTTCTAAACCTGTTAATACTTCAATCGCTTCGGCTGTGTAATTTCCAGTCATTTTGGCGTCTCAATCAGAATAGTTGTTTATATTCTAACATTATTTCACCACAATTGGGGGAAATTTATCAGCGTAATTTAATGGTCTTTTGCTAAGCTCAAGCGCTGCATGCAATGCGGTTTTAATAAACGCCATGGCTAAATCATCAGTTCCTGTTACGGTTGTGGGTATTCCTACATCGCATTGCGTTGCGATTTGCGTATTTAAAGGTAGCTGGCCTAGGAGTGTACATTGATGCGTGTCACATAATTTTCTGGCACCACCATGTCCAAATATTGTTTCTTGATGTCCGCAGTGTGAACAGGTGTGTAGAGACATGTTTTCAATTAGTCCTAATACATGAATATTGGTTTTTTCAAACATCTTCAATGCTTTTTGTGCATCAAGAGTAGCAACCGTTTGCGGTGTGGTGACCACAATCGCGGCAGTGAGTGGTATTTTTTGAACCAAGCTTAATTGAATATCGCCCGTACCAGGTGGTAAATCAATCAGTAAATAATCCAATTCATCCCATTGCGTAATATCAAGCATTTGAATCAGAGACTTTGCAAGCATAGGGCCGCGCCAGATTAAGGCTTCGTCCCCATCTGTTAAATACCCAATTGACATCGCTTGTACACCGTGTGACATGACGGGTAAATAACGATCGCCTACAACCTTAACGGGACTCACTCTACCTAACATCAAAGGGATGCTAGGGCCATAAATATCTGCATCTAAAATACCCACACGAGCACCTGCACGCGCAAGGGCTATCGCTAAATTTACAGTGACCGTGGATTTGCCAACACCACCTTTACCCGATGCAATTGCAATAGTATTTTTTACAGATCGTAATCCTTTGCCGGCCAATTGAGTTTGGTGAGCTTTAATAAAATGATCTAGAGTGATTGTAATGGTATATGCCGGAAGAGCTGCAGCAAGTGCGGATGTTAATATTGGAATCAAAGACGCTTGTAAAAAATGAACAGGAAAGCCTGCGCACAGATTAATCGTTAAATGCATCTCTTCTGTTGTTAAAACATGTTTGATGCCCATATCTGTAACAGATAATTGGAGAATTGGATCGAGTGTTTGATTTAAAATTTTAGTGATCGTGTTTTCAATGGTCATGACGGTCTCAAAGCATGTTGTAAAAAAAATTATATATAAGCGCGATAAGGGAACTCATATTGTTCAGGTGCTGTTGCATTTTCTAATGCTAGTGCTTCCAAATGGCGATATTGTTCTCGAAGTTTATGGTATTCCATGTTCGTATTCCCACGTGGATTGCCAATGCGACCTAAAAAGCTATTGGGTTTGTGCTTAAAAAATTTATCTTGCGTTGAGTCTGTGCTTAATACGTGTTCAATGTCTGGACCCTTTTGAGCGTCTGAGATTACTTTATTATTTTCCTGGATGGGTTCTGGATGTTTAAATACAGTTTGTTTGAAGGCAGAGGAGTGTTTATGGTGTTCCATTGCATTGATAATCAGTTGTATTTGTAGGGTTTGATGTTCATCTGATAAACAATTGTGAAGCCATGCATGATATAGAAAATAAACCTTATTATCATGCATTGCAGCATGATGTTGAATCGCTGAAAAATATGCAGGTGAATAGTGAGGAAATTGCTCAATAATATGATTAAAAATCTGGTTAATGATAGTGATATCTGCAGACATTTTTTGAAAGTAATCCGCATATAACAAATGAAACTCTGGGTTCTGTGGAAATTGAGTTAAAAAATAGGTTAACCATTCGAGTGCATGAGGCTCTTGTTTTTCGATGATTAAACGACAAAAATGGTAAGCATATATTGGAGATTTAGGCTTTAGTTGATTTGCTTTTTGATAAACAACGATCGCCTTATCCAGCTTACCGTGCATTTCATAACATTGTCCTAAATTAAATTGTATTAGAGGATTTTTAGAGCAACCTTTGATATGTAGAAATTGATTTATTGCCTTTACATGCATTTTATTGTCATTGGATTGGATGCCTGCCATTTTGTAGCATAGAGCTACAAAAAAACGTATATCTTGGTTTCTAGTCCAATCTTTAATGTGTCGACACTCTGTTATTGCGTTTAAATACAAACCTTGGGTAAATAGCACATTCGCTTTTTCCCAGTCACCATTCATCTTTTTTTCAGCTTTATATTTCATCAACGTATTTAATTAATTATTTGATGCAATTGTATACTCTCAGCAGGGTAAAATCATCTAAAATTTGAACATTGCTTTATGCCATAGGTATCTAGGCAATAGTCATTCGTTTTTAATATATTCCTATAAAAAAATGGTTTATAACAAATCGATTTAGAGTTACGTCATAAAAGACGTGATTAGCAATTGATGGATGTGTTGGATATTATCACTTGCTTTTGATACGATGCCATCAATTTACACACAGAGAATTATTGTTATGCTAGACCTGGTTTTTTCAATTAAAATGATGGCGATTAATCAGCGCGATTTAAACACTGACAAAGTTACCCCGCTTATTCATAGGCTCAACCAATCATTCAATCATCAGGAAAATGCGCAATTGCTTCTTCGAGCATTCTCAACAGAAGAGCTTGCATTCTTATTGTATAACTTAGGTAAAATCAGTTGTTATTCACGTGTATCAGTTGATACTTATGTTTTATCTGAAATTATCAACGAGTTGAGTTATAGTCGCTCCATCACCGGCAAAATGATTGCAAATATGTTTTATGGTCTTGGGCTCATCGCTAAAAGCAATCGTTTAAAAGGTGCACTTAAGGTGGGTGAATTGCAATCTTTTCTTGCTCGACTGTTAATCGGCAATGCCAATGGCCAGGATATCGCCAACACCCTTTACGCCTTGGGTCAATTGGCTAAAGCCGGGCAATTACAGGGTAGCTTGACAATAAAGGCATTAGAGCCTTTGTTTGCTCAACTGTTAATCGGCAATCCCAATAGCCAGGCTATCGCCAATGCCCTTTACGCCTTGGGTCAATTGGCTAAAGCCGGGCAATTACAGGGTGCATTGACAACAGAAGCATTAGAGCCTTTGTTGGCTCAACTGTTAATCGGCAATCCCAATAGTCAGGATATCGCCAACACCCTCTACGCCTTGGGTGCATTGGCTAAAGCCGGGCAATTACA
>CAZNVR010000144.1:0-2738 GCA_964576655.1 uncultured Legionella sp.
AGCCCCTCGCTTGCCTTCCAAGGCGTCATAAGCCACTTGTTGTAAACGGGAGTCGATGGTGAGATATATTTTTGAACCAGAAATAGGGGCTTGCTTGGTTAATACATGTACGGTTCGACCGCTTACATCGGTTTCAACTTGTTGATAACCTACTTCTCCGTGTAATGTGTCTTCATAATATTTTTCAATCCCTGCTTTTCCAATAAAGTTGGTTGAGCGATAGTTGGTGCTATTTACACGTTGTAATTCTTGGGCATTAATACGTCCAACATAACCTAACAAATGAGCCGTTTTTTCAGCTAAAGGGTAATGGCGCATGAGTCGAGCTTTAATGTTAACGCCAGGAAATTCATATTGATTACTTGCAAATACCGCTACTTCTTCTTGAGTGAGTTTTAATTTGAAAGGAATAGGTACATAGGCATGGTTTTGATGACGTGCACGCTCAAAATTATCCAGATCTTCTTGGGTAATGGAGGGGAGTAACTCTTTTAGCTTTTCCACGGTTTGCTTTAGATTTTTTACACGCTCCGGGATGATTTCCAGTACATAAACGGGTATGTTTTCGGCTAGTACTACCCCATTTTTATCTAAAACAATGCCTCTGGGAGGAGCAATGGGAATAATGCTCATTTGGTTTTTTAATGACAGTGTTGCATACCGTTTATATTGAGAAAATTGAAGGTATCCCATGCGTAGGATTAACAATAAAGACAATGTAATGAGTAATGCAACTAACAAACTTAAGCGAAAATGATGAAGATGTGATTCAGTGCGGTCATTATGTACATCCCTGTTCGAACGCATGGTGTTAATTACTCAGTTCTGTCTTGCCACAAACTTTCAAGATTATATAAGGCGCGTGTTTCAGGCTGCATCACATGTACAATGAAATCACCAAAATCAATCAATGCCCAATCCCCACTTTCCAGGCCAGTATGGTGCATGTCAGGAATGCCTGCGGCTTTCATGTGTTCCATTGCATAGTTTGCAATGGCTTTTACATGACGAGAAGAACGGCCGCTGCAAACGATCATGTAATCAGTAATGGTTGTGTGTTTACTGACATCAATGACGGTTATTTCAATAGCTTGAATGTCATCTAATATTGTGGTCAGGATGTTTAACTGAGAATTTTTATCTTGCATATGATGGTTATCTACTTTATTTAGTGTAAAAATTATGTGATTCGCGCGCATTGTATCATTCTTTATGTTGACATACAAAAGGCAGGTGTCACATTTCAGTGGAAATGCAGATCATAGCACAATTTAATAGCAGACAGCCTATTTAACGCATTTTGTACTTGGAATCTAGCTCTTAATGCTTATTATAAACGCATGAATCCCGCGCATAAAGCACGGTAGATTAAATGCATATGCTACATGTACGTCATCGTTAAGTGCATACCCCGTTAATTACACAAGGATATAAACTGGTGGCAAATGCAAAATTAGTGGTTGCATCGTAATTTAGATTCCAACTAAATACACCGCCAATACTATAAGGTACATTGGATGGAGCAACATAGGTATCACAGCTGGTATTGCTAAATTCTTTTGTATTTAAACATTGGATCGCACGTTTAATTACACTTGTTACTGCTGCAGGCGAGCCATCGGCCTGGTTTAGGTTATTGTTTACAGGGTAGCCTAATACAACCTGGGAGGGTAATAAGTAACTGATGTAAGGTTGAAATCCTGTGGCTTGTCCATTCATAAGATAAGCAGGCCAACTGGCTAGTAAATCTGTTGCAAATGCAACCGCAGGATCGGGGCTTGTGGTTGATGTATTTGGATCATAGCAAACTAAATCAATACCATAAGCACAGCCTGAGTTGTACAATTGAATACCCACCCACGCTAATGATGAGTAAGTTTGCATGACTAATGATGAATAATTTCCAAAAGTGCTGTTAAATCCAGATGTTGCAGATATGTTTGCAATTTGTGGGGCTAGTGTTAGTAAGATATTGGGCTGTTGGGCATGGTAAGTATTGATAATATCAGCAAGAACGGCAATATCACCTGTGGGTGAGGTAAAACTACCTGATGGAATTAATCCTTGTTCAATATCAAAATCAAAACCATCAAAACCAAATGTTTGCACATAATAATCCAGAGAACCTAGAAACGCATCTTCAAATTGTTGTGTACTGAGGCCTTGCGTATATGCTGCCTGTAATGCTTCATCAAAACTAACTGTTGTGCCGGGAATATTTGTTGATGCGCCACCAAGCGATAATAGCACTTTGAGTCCAGCTGCTTGTAAGCCTTGAATAAATGTCAATTGATTAACAGGATAGACCAGGGTTGATGTAATTGCGCCTGGTGTTGTTGTACTAAAAACACCAAAACCAATGATAACATGCGTATAACCTGCAGCAGCAATGCTGCTTGCTGTTGGAGGGGTGGCATTATACCCCTCGAGGTAACCAATTATTTTTCCAGAAACAGGTGTAGGAGCTGTATTGAGCGACACACTTTGGCATGATAATTTAGCCTCGGCATTTAAACAAACTGATGCTGTTTGTATTGTTTTTTCGGTGTTTTTTTGAGGTCGTTTAAATACGATAGTTTTAGGACGAGTATCGCTTAATGAGAAAAGACAATACCCCGAAGAGGACATCTTGCATTCACTGAGCTCTGACTCCACTTCATACTGTGTACTTGAGATGAAAACACCCGCTTTAGGATAGGTTTTATTAGGAATGTTTGAATGAATAATTAAACGATTGT
>CAZNVR010000144.1:2748-5251 GCA_964576655.1 uncultured Legionella sp.
ATAATTGATTAGCGTAAGCATGTGTTTCTAATAAACTAACACCAATTAAAAGAATGGTTTTTATGTGTAGAAAACTCCGTTTCATAGGCTGTTATTCCTTACCGTAATTTATGTTAAATTTTTATGGCACACATTAACGCATTTGCATATGTATGTCCTGTGCTAAGTGTATTGAGTATCTGATTTGAACGAGGATTAAAGTTGCTTTGACCTAAATAAAAAAACTGGTAACCACATTCCATGGGGGTTTTACCTAGGACATGATTAAATTGTATGCCAGCACCTGCTGTAGCACTGGCTGTGATTGTAGATTTACCCGAAAACATGCGCTCAGGTATCGTTAATCCTCCATCCAAAGAATGCTCAAGTACATGGCTGGTTTTCATAAAATTGGGGCCAACACCTAGATTCAAAGTGATAGGATGGGCATATTGCGTTAATTGTGCCTTAGCTATTGCATAAACAGGGTAGTGCGTTACGTTATAAATATAGGATAAATTTTCAAATAACCCCTCTTGAATAATCGTTCCGGTCACGGCTGTTTTGGGAAGATAAAAAAAGTTTATACCTAAGTTTAAGTTAATGTTTTGTTTTTGTGGGCCGTTTAAATAATACCCTACGCCCACTAATCCATTGCTGCTATGATGTTTTGAAACAGTAAAATAATTACCAATAAGTGAGTCAATGTTAATGTGTTGAGATTTACCTTGAGTGTTTTCATATGCACCTAGCTGAAGAACCGGATGTCCTGTGGTCAGCGTATGACTATGTATTGGTGAAGCAATGGCTCCTTGTGAGCATATACAAATTAGAGAAAATAATAGTGCGTGTTTCATTGGTTACAGTCCTTGTATGGTGATCATCTGGAATTTATCTATTGTTCTACAACCGTTTTGAAAACCTCAGGAGCATGTTCACTAAGGCTTACTTTACCTACATGCCTTGGTCGAGCGATCCAGGAGATGCTTTTATTAAAAATAAAGAGGGATCATGCTATAACATTGTCTTTATGACAAGCTGTGATTATGATGGTGTGTCTTATTTACAGAGTTTAAATTAATTAGAATCGTTTATTACAACGGGTTTGTGATAAACTTAAATCATTCAGCTTGTCTTAATTAAGCTTATTTATGTCTTCTTCAGCACTTAATCATCCACCATCGTTACGTATTTTTTTTGCCACAGAAATGTGGGAGCGTTATGGTTTTTATGTGGTTCAAACGCTTCTAGCCCTTTATTTGGCACTTCATTTTCAATGGCCTGACAAAAAAGTATATGCGTTAGTTGGTTCATTTACCGCCTTAACGTATCTTTCTCCGTTAGTAGGAGGATGGATTGCTGATCATTTGTTAGGCCAGAAACGCACGATTTTAAGTGGTGCATTTGTTTTGTTAATGAGTTATTTAGCTCTAAGCTTAACAACTTCTGATGACATCTTGAACTGGTCATTAGCGGGTATTGCTGTAGGTACAGGATTACTTAAACCCAATATTTCATCCTTATTAGGTAATGAATACCCAACCGGTTCACCTATCCGAGAAAAAGGCTTCATTATCTTTTATATGGGGTTAAATTCAGGAATCATCTTAGGTACTACATTACCCAGTTATCTGAATGAGCACTTTGGGTGGCCTGTATCATTTATGAGTGCTGTGGTGGGGATGTTGATTGCAGGCATTGTCTTCACCTATGGAATTTTTCGTTATCGTATTCAGGATTATCACCCTTATACGTTTAAGTTCAATCAGACGATATTGGCTTTGAGTCTTTGTTTTTTGCTGTGGTTGGCATCTTTTTTTATTTTGAACTATCCAGCATTAGCCACTGTTGTTTTTTGTGGTGTTGCACTTTATTCCATTGGTTATTTTTTTTATTGCATACGATATGAGAGCGCAACTCAAGCACGTCAAACGATTGTGATTGGTTTATTGTGTTTGATTTCCGTGGTTTTTTGGGCGTTTTACTTCCAAATGTTCATGTCTTTTTCGTTATTTATTGTCAGAACAGTACAGCCCCGGTTATTCGGTATGTATTTTCCACCACCATATTATGTAGCGATTCAAAGTTTAGGGACTATTTTATTAGGGTTTGTTTTAGTTGGCAGAAAAAATAAGCTGAATCAAGTTCAACAAGGTATTAGTACAGGAAATAAATTTGTGAGCGCGATGTTTTTTATGACCTGTGCATATGTATTGGTGGTTGTTGTCTGCCATTTTAGCCTACCCACAGAATTATTATCACCACTATTAATTATTCCTGCTTATCTTGCGATTTCATTGGCTGAAATGTTACTTTCACCCATAGGTTTATCAGCCGTGACCATGCTTGCGAGTCGTAAAAAAGTCAGTACACTCATGGGGATTTTTCTTGCATCTCTGGGTATTGGAGGTTTTTTATCAGGAAAGTTAGCGATTTTAACTGCTATTCCCTTAGGTGATTGGCCTGTGATGACGTTAAAAACACATTACGAAGTTGCGTTTACCCATTTGTTATGGGTTTTAGG
>CAZNVR010000145.1:0-5248 GCA_964576655.1 uncultured Legionella sp.
GAAAAGTTACGTCAAACACTAAATTGGCCTTACCCACCCTTTATGATACCAGAGCATCTGTATGCGCAATGGAGTCATCTAGAGCAAGGACTGCAAGAAGAACAACAATGGCTTGAGCGTTGTCATCATTGGCAACAAGAACATCCTCATCAATACCATACATTTTTACGACGCATCAATGGTGACCTACCCGATGAATGGCCAGCAAAAACCCAACAATTTATTGAACAGTGTTTAGAAAACACCAAGGCGATTGCGACTCGAAAAGCTTCTCAACAATGCATTGAGCATTACGCAGCCCTATTACCAGAAATGCTCGGAGGCTCTGCTGATTTAACAGGTTCTAACAATACCAATTGGTCAAAAACAAAACCCATTACTCACGAAGATTTTACAGGCAATTATCTTCACTATGGCGTGCGTGAATTTGGCATGTCTGCCATTATGAACGGCATTGCATTGCACGGCGGTTTTATTCCTTACGGTGGAACATTCCTGGTATTCGCTGATTATGCACGAAACGCTGTGCGATTGAGCGCATTAATGCATCAACGTGTTATTTATATTTACACCCATGATTCCATTGGCCTGGGTGAAGATGGACCAACACATCAACCTATAGAGCATGCAGCCATGTTGCGCATGACACCGAATATGCATGTTTGGCGACCTGCTGATTTAATGGAAACCGCTGTTGCTTGGCAACAAGCGATTGAACGCCATAACGGCCCGTCCTGTTTGTTACTGTCTCGTCAAAACTTGCCTGCATTAAGTCATACCCAAGATGCTTGTCATTTAATTAAACAAGGCGGGTATATTTTAAAAGATTGCGAAGGCATGCCTGATGTTATCTTAATATCCACTGGTTCAGAAGTTCAACTTGCCCTTGAAAGCGCTCATTTGGCAAGTTTAAAAAACATTCAAGTACGTGTTATTTCAATGCCTTGTGTCGAGTTGTTTTTAAAACAAGATGCAACCTACCAAGAACATGTTTTACCAAATAGAGTGCGTAATCGCATTGCGATAGAAGCCGCAACAAGTACGTATTGGTATCGTTTTGTAGGACTAGATGGTGTAGTGATTGGTATTGACCAATTTGGTTTATCTGCACCAGCACATGAGGTATATCACGAAGTAGGCATAACGGTTGAAAAAATAACCGCCGCCATACATGGTTTAATAGATAAAAATTCAGAGAGGTAATTATGACATTACGAGTTGCAATTAATGGGTATGGCCGAATTGGTCGTTGTATTTTACGTTCCATTTTTGAAAACCAACGCCAAAATGAATTTAATGTGGTCGCTATTAATGACCTGTCAGGCATTAATACTACCGCTCATTTAACTCGCTATGACTCCACACACGGGCGTTTTAATAGTGAAGTGATTGTTGATGGCCAATATTTGGTTGTCGATGGGCATAAAATTCTTGTAACCGCGGATAGAAAACCATCGGCTTTACCTTGGAAAGAATTGGATGTAGACGTGGTATTTGAATGCACAGGCCATTTCACTCAAAAAGATAATGCAATGCAACATGTAGAAGCTGGCGCTAAAAAGGTATTAATATCAGCTCCAGGTATACACGCTGATGCAACGATTGTTTATGGTGTAAACCATCATCTATTAAAAGCATCAGATAAGATTGTATCCAATGCATCATGTACAACGAACTGCTTAGCTCCAGTAGTTAAACCGTTAAATGACGCGATTGGTATAGAATCTGGTTTATTAAATACGGTTCATTCCTACACCAAAGACCAAATGTTATTAGATGGCAATCACAAAGACTTGCATCGCGCACGCTCTGCGACTCAATCCATTATTCCTACCAAAACAGGAGCTGCGATAGCTGTAGGTTTGGTATTACCCGAATTGGCTGGTAAGCTAGATGGTTTTGCAATGCGCGTACCTACATTAAATGTTTCAGTCATTGATTTAACATTCATTGCTTCACGTCCTACGACCGTAGATGAAGTGAATAACATTATGCGAGCAGCAAAAAGTGACGTATTACATATTAATGACGAACCATTGGTATCATGTGATTTTAATCATTATCCAGCGTCTGCAATTTTTGATACAACACAAACTAAAGTATTAGGCAACCTCGTGAAAGTCGTTGCTTGGTATGATAATGAATGGGGTTTTTCAAACCGCATGCTGGACACAGCAAAATACATGATGAACCTTTAAGGAACAAACATGAATGTAATTAAAATGAGTGACATTGACTTACGCAATAAACGCGTATTAATTCGTGAAGATTTAAATGTCCCGATTAAAGATGGCATTATTACAAGTGATCAACGCTTACAAGCTGCGTTGCCAACATTACGTGCAGCGTTAAAAGCAGGTGCAGGTGTGATTGTTCTATCACATTTAGGACGACCTGAAGAAGGATGCTCGGATAGCCGTTTATCGCTAGCACCTGTAGCTACTTATTTAAAAAACCATCTATCTTGCCCTGTGCATTTTGCCAATGATTATCTGAATGGTTTGAATGTTGTTCCTGGCGAGCTGATTCTTTGTGAAAATGTGCGTTTTAATCGTGGTGAAAAAGCCAACGATGATACATTAGCGCAACAACTAGCATCCCTTTGTGATGTTTTTGTCATGGATGCCTTTGGCACAGCACATCGTGCACATGCGTCAACCTGTGGTGTTGCTAAATATGCTCCTGTTGCCGTAGCAGGCCCACTTTTAGTTCGTGAACTAACCGCATTGCTGCATGTCTTAAAAGCACCAGAAAAACCCATTGTTGCAGTAGTTGGTGGTGCTAAAGTATCTTCAAAACTATCATTATTAAAACAAATGGTAGAGCGGGTTGATGTTTTAATACCCGGTGGAGGTATTGCCAACACATTTTTAAAAGCCCAAAACAATGAAATTGGGGTCTCTTTACATGAAAACAATCTGCTTGATGAAGCACGAGCGATTTTAGCATTAGCCGCAGAAACAGGATGTAAAATTCCACTTCCATCCGATGTTGTTGTTGGAAAAGCCTTCAGTGACTCATGCCCTGCTTACAATAAATCATTAGCCAATGTTGCTAATGACGATATGATCATGGACATTGGGCCTGAAACTATCGCGCGCTATACAACAATACTAAGCAGTGCAAAAACAATTATCTGGAATGGTCCTGTGGGCGTATTTGAATTTCCACAGTTTTCTTATGGAACAAGAGCATTAGCAATTGCAATTGCTAATAGTGATGCGTTTACTATTGCTGGCGGTGGAGATACATTAGCTGCTATTGATTTATATGATTTAACCGATCAACTGTCTTATATATCTACAGGTGGTGGCGCGTTTTTAGAGTATTTGGAAGGAAAAACACTACCTGCCGTTGCGGTATTAGAAAAAAGAGCCGCTCAAGATACGAATCTACAATTACAGGAACATGAAGCTTAAGCGACTTTAATACAATATCGCATTACGTCCCAAGAAAACACTCAAGGGACGTAATGCGATATTGTTTAGTACCGTTTATACGTTTTCTGATGTTGTTTTGCGTGATAACCCTAGTTTTTCTTTTAAACGAGCCACAGCGTCAGGATCATATTGCCTGGTTTGTTTATGAGTGACGGTAACAGATGCTGCTCGCGTAACCGAAGGTGTGGCATTTTGAATGCTGTAGGCGGGCGCTCGCTCTGGATAAAAAGGCGTAAACTCTTGTGTCGGCATATGAGTTACTTTTGAATGAACAGGTTTAACCGGTGTTTGCGTAAGTAAATTTTTTCGTGCATTTTTAGCACTTTTTTCTACTCGTTTTTTAATTTTAGCTGCAGCTTGTGCTGCTTCCTCTTCAGTGACCTGACTCACAGGATTGCCATTTAAATCAACTCGCATTTCACGCGCTTTAAGACAGGTTAAATAATCAATTCGACGGGTAAATAATACCACGGCCTCTCTTAACTTACTTTTAGAAAAACCTGATGCTTGTGCATGGGTTAGAATATCAGTCATAATGCCAAGACTTAACGGCTGAATACGAAGGGTATTATCAAACACATTGGGATAGGTTTTCGCTAACCAATTTAATGCGTCTAAACGCGCTTTTTTAGATAGGTTTTTTTGTTTTTGATTGATAACTGCCGTACGTGGATGCAGCTCCTGTTTTCTCATAAGGTAACCCTTAACATTGGACTTAAATCAGAATAAATATATCCATAAAAATGGACACCCAATGTACAACATTAGTCCTGATTTTGCAAGTCATTGCTGAGCAGTATATACTTTTTTATACTTAATCAATTAAGGTTAAATAACATGAAACGGATTTTTATGTGGTTTTTATCTGCGGGATTTCCCTGGATAGTTTTATTAATTGCAGATGATCCCATCGGTGCACTAATTGCTCTTGTGATGCAAGTATCAATCATTGGTTGGATTCCTGCGAGTATTTGGGCATGGAAGGCGTACAAAAAATCGTTAATCAACTCAACCAAGCCCCTACAAAGTGAGTCACACGATGTCAAATAATGTTATTGTCAATGGGGCCTCTGGTAAAATGGGCACACACGCATGTAAGGCCATTAACGAACATAATGACTTCCAATTAGTAGCCAGTTTAGGACGTACAGATAATTTACTTACAGCAATAGCGGAAACAAAAGCAAACATAGTGATTGACTTAACACGCGCTGATTGTGTGTATGACAATTGCTTGACCATTATTAATCAAGGTGCTCACCCTGTTATTGGCACGAGTGGTTTATCGTTTGAACAAATCACAACGCTACAACAATTATGTAATGAAAAAAAACTAGGTGGCATTATTGTACCTAATTTTTCAATCAGTGCCGTATTAATGATGCGCTTTGCAGCAGATGCTGCTCGTTTAATGCCTGAGGTAGAAATTATAGAAGCCCATCACCCACAAAAATTAGATGCTCCCTCAGGTACTGCAATGAAAACAGCCGAACTCATTGCTGCAGCCCGCATCATGCCTAAAGCTCATCTTGATCTCAAAGAATTACTTCCGGGCGCAAGAGGAGGTATACATGGCGACATTAATATTCATTCCATTCGTCTACCAGGCGTTCTTGCACGTCAGCAGGTTATTTTTGGAAATCTGGGTGAAACACTAACAATTACTCACGATACAATTGACAGAAGTTCATTTATGCCCGGTTTAATTCTTGCCTGCAAACGTGTTCAGCAATTAGATGCTCTCTATTATGGATTAGAGCATGTGTTAGATTAACAACAGGAATGAAACATGCTCTATACTGTTGCTC
>CAZNVR010000146.1:0-5245 GCA_964576655.1 uncultured Legionella sp.
AATTATTTTCGAAAACATGGTTGGGCAATGAATGATGCTGTTGTACAGCCTGCGTGAGTGCGAGGTTCGCGTTATCGTCATTTAAACACCAATAGTAAATTTGCTGATTATTCATTTACACAGTTGATTTCAAATGGCGTGCGTCCTGATAGTCGTATGGTTAATCATCCAGCTAAAGCCGGCATTATTGAGTTAATGACCCAAAATGGCGAAGAATATTGGATGGCTTATCCTAATTTTTATGTGATTACACGCTATAATAGCAGTCCCCAATATGCTCTTGTGGTTTATTTGTTATCTCAACAACTGGGTCAACAATGGGCGATGCTTCAAAAATCGAATCAGGCGCGTGCATAATTAAGGGTCGATATTGATGGCGACATGTTTTTTATTTGCTCAGCATTTAACGAATGAAGGGTGTTTAAGTTTACGTCTTGATAAAGATGGCCTATTGGATTTCGCATTAGAACAACGTCCCTTTGAAGCCATTAAAGAGCTTCAGGTTAATGCGCAAACAATTGTTGTTTTACCGACGGAACATACCAGTTTGCATCATCTTCCTTTACCATGGTTAAGTGATGCAAAAGCACGAGCAGCACTTCCTTATGCACTAGAAGAGCAAATAGCACAGCATGTAACAACAATCCATGTGGCTTTTGATCAACATCATTATCAAAATAAACACTATCTGGCTGTGGTCTGTGATAAATTTTATTTACAACAATTAATGGAGCGTCTTAATAAAGCGTCACTTGATTTTGATGCAATCACAATCGATTGGTTTGCGTTACAAGATGAGAACGTCGTGAGAAGTGAAACCAGCTTTTTGATCAAAGACATCTTGTTTAATGGTGCATTAAGTTCATCACTCATGTCTACTTATTTAACCCAACGTCCTGTTCCAACGCCCATGCTCACTTTTAACGACACCTCTTCTGAATTACCTCATTTAGAGACATCAATAACATCGATAAACACGTCTTTTTATGTTTGGTGTGCGCAGCGCTTAATGAATTCTCGATTCATAAATTTATGTCAAGGGGAATTGCGGCATAGAGCTCAACATAGCATGAAAACACGTTGGAAATATGCGATTGTAATATTATTAGGGTTTTGGTTTTTTAGTGTCATCGCCATGAATGCTCTTCTCTTGCATCAATTGAACAAAAACATAGTCTATCTTGATGAGCAACTTTCTGTTGTTTATCATAAATTTTTCCCAACTGCAAAAACGGTAATTAGTCCGCGTTTTCGTGTAGAACAGTTGCTAAAAGAAGGGCAGGCAGAGCCTGATCAAGCATTATGGATTATTGAGGATATTTTAGCCGGTGCAATGGGGCAGGGTGGGTTTATTATCGAGCAATTGCGATTTCAAAATAAAAACTTAACCGTGTCGTTAAAAATTGCAGATTTTGCCGCGTTAGAAGCATTACAACGGCGTTTACAACAATCAGGGCTTCATGTAACGCAAACACAAGCCGCTTCATTTGAACAGCAAGTTAAAGCAACGCTGGAGCTAGGATTATGAAAGCATATTGGGCGAATTTGAGCGAGCGTGAACGATGGATGTTAAGTGTTGCTGTGGCGTTTAGTTTGATAGTATTCATTTATGTATTAATTTACTCACCACTCATGCATGCGATTCACAATAAAAAAAAGCAGCTTATTGAAAAAAAAGAAACGCTGCTCTGGATGAAGCAAGCCTATCAACAACATCATGCAGTAAATAAGCTGGAGTCGCTTCATAGCGGTCAATTGTTAAGTGTCATGGGTGCGCAATTAAAAACGACATCATTTCACACCTTTTCTTATCAACTCCAACAAACAAGTATTGGTGAGATTCAATTATCTTTTGATAAAGTGCCTTATAATGCTTTTATGACGTGGATTTGGTCTCTTAAAAAACGTTATGCATTTCAAATTAAACAACTCAATGTTGAGCCAACAGAAGACTCAGGCAGCGTTAAATTATCGATCATATTAACGGTACCCGATTAGTCAGCTACCGTTTGTTGAACACTTTCCCATGTTTTGATTCCAGCCCCATGTTTTATTTCGTCAGGAAGAGCATTGAGTGCTTTATTCGCATCATCTTGGGTTGTGTATGTTCCATAGAGGCCTTTGTAATAGGCTTTACCATTGTGTTGATATTTTACCTCTGCCATGCGTTCATTTTTAGGTGCTTTTTGTAACAGTCCTGCAACACGAGCCGGTTTTTCATCATCGGCAAGTTGAATGGTGTAGCCCATTGGATTTTGGCTATTCACCCATCCTCTATCCAGATCTTTGGAAGCAATCGGAGCGCGTGTTGCGCTCACGTGATAACTGTCAGGTACGACGACCTCTTTTGGTTCAGAATAAACATCATTGCCATAAGCGACTGTATTGTCATATCCATCGGGATATAACGGGGATGGCTGATAATCATAGGATTGAGAGTTATTATACTCATTTGTTTTTGTTGTCAAACATCCTGATAGTCCTATAACACCTATAAAAACACATATTATCCGCGCGTGGGTCAACATGGTATTGTCCTTATTCTATTTTATTTTTGATGCTTATTTTTTTATCTATAATTGTTATCTGCATTTATAAAATAAACTTTAGGACAAAACGCTTTTTTATATTTAAATTAATAAAGACTACAGCAAGCTCTAATAAGTACCTATTTTCCAGGGCGAAATCATGTATGCTTTAAAAATTAACCCATTTCGTCACAAGTATTTAACCTTCGAGGTCATATCTGCTTTGCTGGAGGTGTTTATAAAGTTGGCTTTAAAGATTGCTCGTATCTTAATTGGCTATCTTCTGCCAGAAGAGGTGCATGGATAGGTTTTTTAGCTATAAACGCGCTTGATTCCAGCTCTTTTTTTAAAGCAGTTATTTTGCTGATTATCTCTGAAATAGCTTCTGAAAAAGAGACGTCATTTAATTGGGTTTCATGATCATTAAGAATATAGATATCGGAACCAGAGGCATGCGTTGCTGTATATTGAAAGAATACCGGGCCTACATACTTAAATTCATTGGTTCTCACTTGTTTTTCTGTGAATCCACGTCCAAGCGGAGGGGGTGCGGTATCTCTTTTTATTCGAGCTTTAAGTGTATTTAAATAATTGCTATTGCTAATGTTTATACTCACACGAGGGCAGTTTTCTGGTAAGTGACTATGTGCAAAGTATTGAGCAAATAATCCTTCCAAAATAATAATGTCAGAAGGTTCAATTTTTTCTGTAACGCAATGTCCATTCTCATCTCTTTGATAAAGATTCGTAGAAAAAATAAATTGTTTTTGAAAAACAGGTTGTCCTTGAGATAATGAAACAATATCTTTGGATAATTGTTCCAAATGTAAATGACTGGGTTGATAAAATTTAAGTTGTTTACGAAACTCATCAATACTGGGATAGGCTGTAACATCTCTTTCTTTGTAATAATTATCCATGCTCAATAGTTGGCACGAAATATTGAGTTGATTTAAGGCTTCTTTTAATCGTTCTGATAGGGTTGTTTTTCCTGTTCCTGAAGCACCTGCAATCAAAACAACAATCATTATCAATACTCTTATGATATCAAAGTAATCATGATATACCGTTGATTATGGTTTGTGAATCGGTTTGCAATGATGCGAAAATGACGAGTATGCTATAACTTGTTTTACCATACAGCAATTCTAATTATTACTTGCATTTGCCCTGAGATCGATATGATATATAATCATTTTTTACATTATTAAAGGGTTCTTATGTGGACACATCGTCGTTCGGGTCAAACTCATCAACGTGGAAGTCAAGATCATCGTGAACCGTATGAACGTGATCGAACTCGTGTGATTCACTGTCCAGCATTTAGGCGTTTGCAACGTAAAACCCAAATTCTTGGTACAGATGAAGGTGATTTTCATCGTACTCGCTTAACGCACTCTCTAGAAGTCTCCTCCATTGGTTGCAGTATTGCGCGTCATTTTACATTAACGCATCAACAAAATAGTTTGTCAGGTTTATTGCCTGATGAAGATCTCATGAGTGTGATTTGTTTATTGCACGACATTGGGCATCCTCCATTTGGTCATGGAGGTGAGGTTGCATTGAATTATATGATGCGTGATCACGGAGGTTTTGAAGGAAATGCGCAAACATTGCGTCTTTTAACTAAAGTTGAAACCAGTTATGGTGCTTATGGGCTTGATTTAACGCGTCGTGCGTTATTGGGTACGCTTAAATATCCTGTGTGTTGGTCAAACGTAGTCGCACGCTCTTTGCCATCAGTCAACGAATCATTTAATAAGACCATTCGAATTAATGATTGGTTACCACCGAAAGGATATTTTAATTCAGAGCAAGGTGAAATCGATTGGTTGCTTGCGCCCTTTAGTGAGTCGGATAGGCGTTTATTTCAATCATTAGCCGTATCTCCAACAGCTAAACAGCATGGTAAAGCAGCATACCACAGCTTTGATTGTTCTATCATGGATATTGCAGATGATATCGCTTATGGCGTACATGATTTAGAAGATGCGATCCATTTGCGTTTAATTCATCGAGAACATTTGGATACAGTTGAATTTAGAGAGCTTTTGGCATGCACGGCACTCACTAAAAATCAAAATAAATTATTGGATTGTTTGTTTGATAGTGCATTGCATTTACGCAAACAAGCCATTGGAGAAATGGTTAATTATTTTATTACAGCAACAGAAGTTAAAGTCATGCATGATGGATTTGAAGAACGACTATTAAAATATAATGTTGCGCTCTTGCCTGAGGCGATGGCTTTGTTAAATTATTTGATGCAATGCGTTTATCGTTATGTGATTGATTCTCAAGAGGCAAGAACCTTTGAATATGGCGGTCAAACGGTGGTGCAGCGTTTGTTTGAGGCTATTAGTTCGAATCCTGCTAGTTTATTAGATAATAAAAACCGGATGTTATTTAACGAGGCGATTGATGATGACGCTGCATTTCGGGTTGTGTGTGATTATATTGCTAATATGACTGATGAGTACGCGTATAGAATGCATGAACGATTGTTTGGATTTAATACAAGAACCATTTTTGAACGGCTTTAAGCAGCCAAATGGCGTCCCCAAGGGGGTTCGAACCCCTGTTACCGCCGTGAAAGGGCAGTGTCCTAGGCCGCTAGACGATGGGGACCTTGAACGTTTTTCCATCAACACGACATCAATTCATGTTGATGGTGGAGCTAGGCGGGATCGAACCGCCGACCTCTTGCATGCCATGCA
>CAZNVR010000147.1:0-5222 GCA_964576655.1 uncultured Legionella sp.
AACTTGAACGAACATCACGTTCCAAAGAAGCGGGAAAAGGAGTTTCAATCACCATGCTTCGGATTTTTTTTCCAATAAAAGCCAATTGTTGAACATCATCAACATTAAGCTCGCTTAACATTTCATTGATTTTTTTATCCAAATTGCTTTGCGCTAAAAATTCACGAAATGCATCTGCAGTCGTTGCAAAACCACCAGGAACAGCAACACCTTTAGCAGATAAGTGACTAATCATCTCACCTAACGATGAGTTTTTACCACCCACTTTGTCTAAATCGTGCATGCCTAAATGTTTGAAATCAATCGTATGCGCGCTGCCTGCCATTTAAAACTCCAAAATCCATAAAATTGCTCACATTCTACTGAAGGAATGGGTTTGAAACAACAGGTCAAAAAAAACCATCATGATCCAGAGAAAACACATCTAAACGAGTATGATCGATTCAAATTGCCTACGTTACGCGCTTTATGCGTGCAATCCAGTTAGGAGCTCGATTTAAAAACACAGCAAGTAGGCCTAATGGGGCATTTTAATGTTCAAAATTTAGATGCATTTACCCTGAATCATGATCGTTTGAGGATTCACATCTGCGCTCGCATCAACTATCATACTCACTTTACTTTTATGACGATGCGCGCATGACATTAACTTCATTAAATGCCATATCACCCGTTGATGGCCGATACCTTAAAAAAACACGTTCATTAAGCCCATATTTTAGTGAATTTGCACTCATTTATTATCGATTGCTTGTTGAGGTTCGGTGGTTAGAATCTTTGGCTGCCAATGAACTAATTATAGAAGTGCCTACCATGGATAAGCACTCACACGCATTTTTAGCTGACATTCTTGCGAAATTTGATGAAGCAGAAGCAGAAAAAGTTAAAACTTATGAAAAAAAAACCAACCATGATGTTAAAGCTGTTGAATATTATCTACAGGATAAATTAAAAAAATCACCTCAATTAAAAGACATCACAAGTTTCACTCATTTTGCTTGTACATCAGAAGACATTAATAACATGGCTTATGCATTAATGATGAAAGAAGCCATTGCACAAATCATGCAACCCACGCTGGCTGAAATCACAGGCGGTATCACGTTATTAGGTAAAAAGCATGGCAATGTAGCGATGTTGTCTCGTACGCATGGCCAACCTGCAACACCAACCACCATGGGGAAAGAGTTAATAAATTTTGCCTCTCGTTTAAAACGCCCAATGCAACAATTAGCAGAAGTATTAATTGCTGCAAAATGCAATGGTGCTGTGGGGAATTATAATGCACACATCATAGCGTACCCGGAAGTAGACTGGCGCAAGCATTGCGCAAATTTTGTCACATCCTTGGGCTTGTCGTTTAACGCATACACTACCCAAATTGAACCGCATGATGGCATAGCAGAAATTGCCCATTTAATGATCCGCATTAACAATATTTTATTGGATTACACGCGAGACATATGGAGCTATATTTCCTTAGGCTACTTTAAACAAAAAACAATAGCCGCAGAAGTAGGTTCGTCTACAATGCCTCATAAAGTTAATCCAATTGATTTTGAAAATGCAGAAGGGAATTTAGGCCTGGCAAATACCTTATTTGGCCATTTTGCTGATAAATTAACGCAATCTCGTATGCAACGTGATTTATCTGATTCAACCGTTTTACGTAATCTAGGCGTAGCCTTTGCGTATGCATTAATTGCTTATCAATCCATTGCAAAAGGCAATGACAAATTACAAATTAATAAATCAGCTCTTATGCATGATCTCGATAACAATTGGGATATTTTAAGTGAAGCAATTCAAACCGTCATGCGCCGTTATCAACTGCCGAATGCCTATGAAAAAATGCGAGATCTGACACGCGGAGCAGGTGTTGATGGCGAAACATTAAAGCAATTTATTCAAGAGCTAGATATTCCAAATGATGCAAAAAAACAACTTTTAGCCTTAACACCGGAAAAATATACAGGCCTCGCGCCCCAATTGGTTAAAGCATTTTCATGAGTAACTCATTTTCACAACAAGGTAGAACATACGAATTTGACGCTCTAGTCATTGGCAGTGGACTTGCGGGCCTGCATTACTGTATGCAATTGGCCCAATTGCACCCACATCTTAAAATAGCGCTTATCTGTAAAGCAGATATGCGTGAATGCAATAGTCGATATGCGCAAGGTGGAATAGCTAGTGTTTCACTTCAAGAAGACTCACTAGAATCCCATATTGCCGATACCATTCATTCAGGTGATGGATTATGTTTTGCACCCACTGTGGAGTGCATGATTCGACAAGCACCATTAGCCATTCAACATTTGCAAGATTACCCCGTTCATTTTAACAAAATGTCAAATGGGCAATATGCGCTTGCACATGAAGGTGGGCATTCACATCGCAGAATTTATAATTGCGGTGATCAAACGGGATTAACGATTATTGAATCTTTAATTCTTGCTGCCAAACAAACCCCACAAATTCATTTTTTTGAGCATCATATCGCTGTTAATTTAATTACCCATTACCACCCTCATCGAACAGATAATCAGGGTGAAGTCTTGGGTGCTTATATTCTGGATTGTAACGAAAATAAAATTCATACCTTTGCTGCTCATTGTGTAGTGCTAGCGACTGGTGGCGCTGGTAAAACCTATCGTTACACAACCAATCCCATGGTTGCTACAGGAGATGGTGTAGCGATGGCTTATCGAGCTGGTGCACGTGTCGGTAATATGGAGTTTTATCAATTTCACCCTACCCTTTTACATCATCACTCTCTGAATAATTTTTTAATTTCAGAAGCGGTTCGTGGTGAAGGGGCTTTACTTAAAAATGCAGATACAGGCAAGCGATTTATGTCGCAATATGCACCAGAACAAATGGAACTTGCCACACGTGATATCGTTTCACGTGCAATATTTAATGAAATGGAGCAAAGTCATCAAGGCTTTGTGCACCTTGATATTACCCACCAATCCAAATCTTTTCTAGAAAAACGCTTTCCTCAGATTTACAACACATTATTGTCCATTGGTATCGACATGAGCCAAGACATGATTCCTGTTGTTCCTGCTGCTCATTATCAATGCGGTGGAATTTTAACGGATGTGGATGGACGAACGGATCTGAAGCGTTTATATGCAATTGGTGAAGTAGCATTTACAGGTCTTCATGGCGCAAATCGCCTGGCAAGTAATTCATTACTTGAAACCATTGTTATGGCTGAAAATGCCGCGCGTTGCACATTAATGGACGCATCAAAACCCAGTAAGTTATTTGATCAAATTTCCAGCTGGAGCTCACCTGGTGAAGTCAATATTCGTCGAGCGAGCCAAATCAACTCACACTGGAGAAGCTTACGCGGTGAAATGACATCTTATGCAGGCATTGTTCGAACAGAAGCCGGTTTACAAGATTTATTACAATTAATTATAAGACGTCATAAAATCATTGATGAATATTATTGGAAACACACCATCACACGTGATTTTATTGAGTTACGTAATATTATACTCAATGCTGAGTTAATTGTTCGTGCAGCGCTTGCTCGTCGAGAATCCAGAGGTGGGCATTATCGCGAAGATTTTCCACATAAAAATGCACAAGCGATAGAAAGCATCGCTCGTATGAACTCACCCCAATCTTCTTTTTTATTGATTTAAGAGGTACACCATGTTTAAACCTCAAGACATATATCAACCAGAAAAAACACTCATGCGTATTACTGATGAGATGAGTATATGCCAAAAGGATTATCCTCTAGACTGGTATCAGCCTGATTTTATTCCTTATGCAGAAGAGTATCAGGCATTACCTGATCGTAAATTAACGACCGTTTTAGCCTGGATGACTCCATACATGCGCAAAGCGCAAGAGCATTTTGGTGATAAGCTATTACTGCTTGCCCACTACTATATGGGTGGCGATATTGTGCGTTTGGTAGAACAATTTGGTGGACAAATTGGCGACTCTTACCAATTGGCCTTGATGGCAGCCAGTCATCCTGAAAAATCAGTGATTGTTGAATCTGCAGTGCATTTTATGGCGGAGTCTATTAGTATATTGGCCAACCCAAATCAACACGTCTATATTACTAATCCCAAATCAGGTTGCACTATGGAAATGATGGCCAAAGATTTCATGGTTGAGCCTGCATTTAATGATCTTAATGCACGATTTGGTGCGGAAAACATCTTACCCGTTTGTTATATGAATACCTCGGGCCGTGTTAAAGCCATGACTGGTGCGCAAGGTGGTGCTGTTTGCACAAGCTCAAATGTTAAAAAAATATTCCAATGGGCTTTAAAGCAAAATAAAAAAATTCTATTTATTCCTGATAGACACATGGGGGAAAATGTAGCTCACTGGTTAGGAATAAAAAATATTGCCTACTGGCCAGGAGGAACTGCTGGTGCACAATATTCTTTAGAAGCACAAGATCAAAAAACGCTTGATACCTTTGATCGTGCTCAACTTATTTTATTTGCTAGTGAATGTGCCGTTCACAGTCATTACCAACCTGACATGTGCGAATACTGGCATACGCAAGGTTATACAACCATCGTCCATCCTGAATGCCGAAATGATGTAGTTCGCGTTGCACAACACGCAGGCTCTACGGCATTCATATGGGACCAAGTGGTTCATGATCGCTCAGGAACTAAACGTTATGCGATTGGTACTGAAAATCATATGGTTGAAAATTTAAAACAATATTGCAAAGCATTGCATATTGATGTGGTCAATTTAGCCGAAGCCCCTCGCGCACCTCATGAAAAAGGCGTAGGTTGTGGTTGTGCTACCATGTCTCGTAACGACGCACCTCATCTTGTGGGTTTACTTGATCTTCTACGGCAAGGCAAATCAATGGCATATAACGAAGTGCTTGCCGGAGATATCGTCAATGAATTTACCGGCTCACGCCAGCGACTTCAACCCTTCGATCAAGACTGGGTCATTACTAACGCCAAAAAAGCGTTACAAAAAATGATAGACATCACGGAAAGTTAATGCACACTGATTGATATCTCAGATAACATCAACGCTCGAAAAGACGGATTTCGCTAATCTCGTCTTTACGAGCATTTAGACAGAACCTGAAAAACGTTCCAAACTAACTTGCGTCTCTGCGAGCCAAAGGTGAGGCAGCCCAGGGTTCCGTGCGCTGAACTTACAATTGCTTCCCCTTCGGGTCGCAAAGACGAATAGTTCAAGATAATTCC
>CAZNVR010000148.1:0-5200 GCA_964576655.1 uncultured Legionella sp.
AGTTATAGCGCTCAACAATATTTACGCTCAGCGGATGAAATGGCCGTTTTATTTAGTGATTTACCACAAGCGCTTCAAAATACAGTGGAAATTAGTAAACGTTGTACGGTTAAATTAAATTTAGGTAATAATTATTTACCTAATTTTCCTGTACCCCCTGGATCATCTGTTGAAGACTATTTGTGTGTGTTATCTAAACAAGGTTTAGAGCTTCGTTTGAAGCAACTGTCTAAACACAAAATCATTGATCGCACACCCTTTGATGAGCGCTTACAAGTTGAATTAAACGTGATTAATTCAATGGGATTTGCAGGCTATTTTTTGATTGTAGCGGATTTTATTAAATGGGCTAAAGAAAATGGTGTTCCTGTTGGACCAGGACGTGGGTCAGGGGCGGGGTCTTTGGTTGCTTATGCCTTATTAATTACTGATTTGGATCCCTTGGAATATGAATTGCTCTTTGAGCGATTTTTAAATCCAGAACGTGTGTCTATGCCTGATTTTGATATCGATTTTTGCATGGAAGGGCGTGATCGCGTGATTGAATACGTGGCTGAAAAATATGGTCGACAAAGTGTATCGCAGATCATCACTTTTGGCACGATGGCTGCAAAAGCGGTTGTACGTGATGTGGGGCGTGTGTTAGGTCATCCGTACAATTTTGTTGATAAATTAGCAAAACTCATCCCTTTTGAAATAGGTATTACGTTAAATAACGCACTAAAACAAGACGATGAACTACGTCAGCGTTATGAAGATGAAGAAGAGGTTAAAGAGTTATTTGATTTAGCAATGAAGTTGGAAGGCATTACTCGAAATGCAGGTAAGCATGCTGGAGGGGTTGTAATCGCTCCTTCTGAACTGACTGATTTTACTGCCATTTATTGTGAAGAAGGCTCCACTCAAATTGTAAGTCAATTTGACAAGGATGACGTTGAGGCAGCAGGTCTTGTTAAATTTGACTTTTTAGGCCTACGAACACTGACGATTATCAATTGGGCATTGATAACAGTTAACCGCAGTTTTGCTGCGAAAGGCCTATCACCTATTGATATTAATGATATACCTCTAGACGATAAAGCCAGTTTTGATTTATTAAAAGCGTGCAAAACCACAGCGGTATTTCAGCTTGAGTCACGGGGTATGAAAGAGCTGATTCATCGCTTGCAACCGGATTCATTTGAGGAAATTATTGCGTTGGTTGCCTTATTTCGACCAGGTCCATTGCAATCAGGCATGGTGGATGATTTTATTGACCGAAAGCATGGACGAGCCAAGGTTGAATACCCTCATCCTGATTTAGAGCCCATTTTAAAACCAACGTATGGGGTTATTCTTTATCAAGAACAAGTGATGCAAATAGCCCAGGTTTTGGCGAATTATACGCTTGGTGGTGCTGATCTGCTGCGCCGTGCTATGGGTAAGAAAAAAGCTGAAGAAATGGCTGAACAACGTGCTATTTTTACCGAAGGTGCGGCAGCCCGAGGGGTTGATGTGAATACAGCCACCTCTATTTTTGATTTGATGGAAAAATTTGCAGGGTATGGATTTAATAAATCACACTCAGCAGCCTATGCATTAATTGCCTATCAAACCGCATGGCTAAAAACGCATTTTCCAGCTGCGTTCATGGCTGCTGTAATGTCTTCTGATATGGACAATACGGATAAAGTCGTGACTTTTATTCATGAATGCGCCCATATGAATATAACCTTATTACCGCCTTCGATTAATCAGTCTCAATACCCGTTTACAGTAGCCGACGAGCACACCATTGTGTATGGATTGGGTGCGATTAAAGGGGTTGGAGAAGCGGCAATTGCATGCATTGTTAATGAACGTGAACAACATGGAGCTTATCGTAGTTTATTTGATGTCTGCCAACGCTTGGATATGAGAAAAGTTAATCGACGTGTCCTTGAAGCGCTAATCATTAGTGGCAGTATGGATGGTTGGGCTATTGAGCGCGCGGTATTATTTGCATCCATTGATAAAGCCATTCAGGTTGGTGTGCGATTACATCAAAATCGATCCAGTGGGCAAACAGACATGTTTGCTTTATTTGATGAAGAGGCAAGTGTTGAGCAATATCAATCTTGCAAAGCATGGGATACAAAGCTGCGTTTGGATGGGGAGAAAAAAACACTCGGGCTTTATTTTACAGGCCATCCTACGGATGCGTATTTACAAGAATTTCAATCCTACATTAAACCCATTCACCTACTTAATCCGTCTGCGAGTAAAAAAGCACTGGTGTGTGGGCTTGTTACAGGCGTGCGGCGTATTGTCACTAAACGCGGGAAAAAACTAGCAATTATTGGGTTAGAAGATTCAAAAGCAACGATTGATATTGTTGTTTTTTCTGAAGTCTTTGATCCAAAGCAGGCGTATGTGCAAGTAGGAGAAATGTTAGTGATTGAAGGGGAATTAGCAAAAGATGATTTTACAGGTGGTGTAAAAATGTCAGCGCTAACCCTGTATTCAATTGAAGAAGCACGTACGCGATTTGCTAAATATTTATCCCTTTCTTACTCTTTAGCAGATAAAGAGCATTTGTCAGCATTAAAAGCTATTTTAGCGTCTCATAAAGGCAAGTGTGTTGTACAAATGTGTTATAGCAATACGCTTTCTAAAGTATCCATGAATTTAAATCTTGACTGGTGCGTTGCTCCTGATGATGAGCTATTAGCCAAATTAAGTGAGTTGTTGGGTACAGCACGCGTAAAATTATGCTATTAAACAGGGGATTGAATATGGTATAACAGAGCCGTCTTTTTTATGTGCTAAGGATGGATACATGACTCTGTTTAAACGGTTTAGTTTTGTTTTTATTTTCGTTGCAATCAATAGTTATGCTTTAGAAGCAGAGATTAATTCCTGGAATGGTACATATATTGGTGCCCATGTTGGAGCAGGCAGTGGCACAATAAGCCAATCGTTTTCTGATCAATCCACGGTTAAACAACAAGTGTTTCCAGGTGTGGCATTAGTACCCTCAAGCGTAGGAGTGAGTACTTTAACTAGTGTCGGTGCTGGTTTTCGGGATGGCAATAGTACTGGCTCTCATTTGGATGTATTTGTAGGCTATACTTATCATCCTCAAGCTTCTAGCGTGCTGGTCGGCGGGCAACTTGAAGGCACTTTATTTAATAACTTAACGATGAAAGCCAGTGGCATTAGAACAGGTCAAATAGAGCAAGCGACTACAACTCTAGTTCAATCAACAAATAATCTATATCGTACAAACAGTATTTCTGAAATGTCGATGGATTTACAATCTATGGTTTCCATGGTTGGGCGAGCAGGTGTGTTGGTTAAACACAATACATTGTTATACGGTTTACTTGGAGCAACAGAAGGTAATTTTTTAACACTGGACACCCCTGTGGCGGAAGGATTAAGTTCTAATCCTACTTCTATTCCAACTGTAAGTACTACGTCGCTGTCGGTGATTCCACTTCAAGGTGCTACCGGAAATCAACGCAGTCAATGGAAGTTAGGCATGACGGCAGGTGGGGGTGTGGAATATCAATTGACTCAGCATTGGTCTCTTTTGGGTGAATACCGTTATTTACGTTTTAGTTTTAATCAAAGAAGCTCTATTGATTCCAGTTTTAATACAACGAATCAACTAACTCAAGAGCTCTCTGGTACCGCTAATCGCTCAGGTTCACAAACGACGCATTCAACGCTAAATTATAATTTAGGCCAAGTGGGTATTGTTTACAGAATTTAGGTTGTGGCTTGAGTCTATTGTTCTTTCAGGCTCCTACGTCCTGCGGTTTGTTCCGCAGTGTTCATAAGATAAATTGTTAGTAAGGGTGTTATTACTATGTCTTTGTTGCGTTATGCGTTTTTAATGATGTTGGTATGGGGGGGTGCACATGCCAGCAAGCAAGATTATTATCATACGTTTTGGAATCCAGGGTTTCATGGACAGCGTTTGGATTATTGCATGGGTGCTGATAAAGCATGTGGTTTGCCTGTGGCAAAACAATATTGTCAACGCATGGGGTATGACGATGCAACTCAACACATGATTGATTATAACGTAGGCAAAACACAAGCGTTTTTAAATCGAAAACCCTGCAAAGGTTGGCAGTGTAATGGATTTACTCTCATTAAATGCAAGGCTAAATTCACGCATCAACCCATCAGTAGCTATTATTACCGGCAGCAAGAATTTGTGTTTCCACGTTTTAATCATGAACGAGTTGATTGGTGTTATGAAGATGAAAAGGGGTGTGGGAAAAAGGCCGCAACGTCATTTTGTCGACGTATGGGGTATTTGCGTGCAAAACACTATAAAATTCAACCCCATGTTTCTCAAACCAGAGCCATTGGCAATCATAAAGTGTGTGTAGGAAACCATTGTAACGCGTTTAGCCGCATTGTATGTTATCGATAACATCTAGTATCCCGCGGCATGCCGCGGGATACTGGGTGAATTACTCTTTGGGGTCTTGGTCTTTAGGTTTTACTATAGGCTCAACGATCGGAGTGACAGAGGCCTTGGTCTTTGGTTTTTCACTTGGTTCTTCAGGTTTTGCAACCGGTGTGTCTTCCTCATCAGGTTTGGGAGGATGCTTTAATTTATAATCTTCAATAATGGTGTTCACACTGGTTTTGATATCCGTGAAGAGTTTACTCGCCATTGCACCTAATTCATTGATATCCGGTAGTTTTGATTTCAAGTCACTCATTTCTCGCTCCATGATTAGCTTCGCTCAGGTTTAAGTATAGCTTAATTTAGCTTAAACAATATCCATGTGTTTTTCGGGGCTTGGTATTAATATTAAATACGTTTCTTTAGGGTCCATATATGTCAACAGACTCTAATATTTTTAGCCGCATGTTGTCTTAAAATAGTCATTACTTCATTTTTTTCAATGTCGGAATCAATAGCTACCCACAACACATAACCCCCTTCATTTTCTTGTTGTTTAATGTGTGATTGTTTACGCTGTTGTATTGACCATGATAATGCCCCGCCAATGACCGAGCCTATGATTGCACCAAGCCCACCAAACAACAGGTTATCTCTTGGGGAAAATAAATCCCCAATAACAAAAATGCCTAGAATGATACAAATGATAAAAGGGATTGCGAACGATAACCCAAGCACCCAGCCAAAGTCATCCATTAAAAACGGTTCTTTTTTGGGTGATGCGTTATTTTGAATAATTTCAGGATTTACAAA
>CAZNVR010000149.1:0-5106 GCA_964576655.1 uncultured Legionella sp.
GCATCAGAGAGGAGCTCCGCCTCTTCACGTGAGCATTGCTCAATTTGTAATTGGAACATGTGATTAGAGGCGTCTGACATTTTTTTAATCCTTCAACATTTTTTCAAGATAATGAATATTTGTACCACCTTCAATGAAGTTTTTATCTCGTAAAATACGATGGTGCAAATCAATGTTCGTTTTAATGCCATCAATGATAATTTCATCAAGAGCATTACGCATTCTTGCACAAGCTTCTTCGCGTGTTTCACCAAAACTTATTAGTTTACCAATCATGGAATCATAATTCGGTGGCACGGTATAGCTACTGTAAACATGCGAATCAAAACGAATACCAGGGCCTCCTGGTTGGTGCAATAGGCGTATCGTGCCAGGACAAGGCATAAATGTTTTTGGATCTTCGGCATTAATTCGACATTCAATGGCGTGCCCATGGAGCTTGATCTGGTCTTGCTCTAAGGTAAACGGCATGTCACTTGCAATTTTAATTTGCTCTTTAATTAAATCAATGCCTGTAATGAGTTCTGTGACAGGGTGTTCTACCTGAATGCGGGTGTTCATTTCAATAAAGTAAAACTGTTCATCCTGGTATAAAAACTCAAACGTTCCAGCGCCTCTGTATTGAATTTCACGACAGGCATTTACCACACATTTACCCATTTTTTGGCGTAATTTGGCTGAAATTCCAGGAGCAGGTGCTTCTTCAACCACCTTTTGATGACGGCGCTGCATAGAGCAATCACGTTCACCTAAATGAACGGCATTACCTTTGCCATCCCCTAAAACCTGAAACTCGATATGACGTGGATTTTCTAAGAATTTTTCCATATAAATAACGGGATTATTAAACGCAGCTTTTGCTTCACTTCGCGTTAATGCAATGGCATTTAATAAATTTCCCTCGGTATGCACGACTCGCATCCCACGACCACCACCACCGCCTGCTGCTTTAATAATAACAGGATAACCAATTTTTCTACCTAAAGATAAATTTAATAAGTCATCTTCAGACAGTGGGCCATCAGAGCCAGGAACACAAGGAACGCCGGCTTTTTTCATTGCGGTGATTGCTGAAATTTTATCGCCCATCATCCGGATAGTATCACCGCGAGGGCCAATAAATTTAAAACCACTTTGCTCAACAATGTCAGCAAAATCGGCATTTTCAGCTAAAAAGCCATAGCCAGGATGAATGGCTACGGCATCTGTTATTTCTGCAGCAGAGATAATAGCCGGGATATTTAAATAACTTTTTTGTGATGCCGCAGGTCCAATACAAACGGTTTCATCTGCAAGACGAACGTGAAGTAAGTCTTTATCTACATCTGAGTGTACCGCTACAGTTTGAATACCTAGTTCTTTACAAGCGCGTAAAATACGAAGAGCAATTTCACCACGGTTGGCAATGACAATTTTACTTAGCATGAGAAAGTCCCTTATTCGATGATAAACAGGGGTTGATCATATTCAACCGGGTCACCGTTTGAAACAAGAATTGCTGTAATTACCCCGGCTCTATCGGCTTCAATTTCGTTAAACATTTTCATTGCTTCGATAATGCATAATGTTTCACCCGCTTTAACGGTTTGACCTACAGTCACAAAAGAGGGGGTATCAGGAGATGGTGATGTATACATTGTACCAACCATCGGTGATTTAAGTTTATGGCCTGTATTAACAGCAGGGGGTTCTACCGCTACAGGCGCACTTGTTTGAGGCGCACTTGGAGCAGGTATTTGAATATGTGTTTGGGGTTGATAATTTGGTTTTGCTGCTTGTTGTTCTGACACATAGCTATGTCGACTTAAACGCAGTGATTCCTCACCTTCTTTAATTTCAATTTCTGAAATGCCGGTTTCTTCGAGCAATTCAATTAATTTTTTGATTTTACGAATATCCATTAATGATAACTCTCTCTGATTATGTTAATTTTTGTTGATAATAGCTTGTAGTGCTAAAAAATAGCCATAGACACCCAGTCCACTAATCACACCCATCGCTATATCGGAAAAAAAGGAATGTTGGCGATAGGTTTCACGTGCATAGATATTACTGATATGTACTTCAATAAAAGGAATATTGATGGCTAACATTGCATCACGTAAAGCAATACTTGTATGAGTAAATGCCGCAGGATTTATAATTAAAAAGTCTATCTTATCCAAGCGTGCCTGATGAAGTGCTTCAATTAACTCACTTTCACTATTACTTTGCATCGTAGTTAAAGACACCCCTGCATGGTTGGCATGTTGTTTTAGTTGTTCATGCAGCTGATCTAATGAGCCAAGACCATAAATTGACGGTTCACGTAAGCCTAGTAAATTAAGATTAGGCCCATTTAGAACGAGAATTTTTTTCATCAAAACGCATTAAAGTACAAGAATTTAGCGATCTTGCCAGAATTTTATGAAAATGTCTATATGACCGAGGATAACAGCAAGATAGCAGCACGTTACCTGAAGGTTCCCGTAATTAAGTTATTTATTGCCTATTGATTTTTAAATCATTTTTTGATTATATGTTTGTCTGCGCGTAACTATTGGGAATAGTGCGCACGAAGTCCAACTGAACCTTATGAATAAGTGAAAACATGTATTTGCTTGTTTATATCAAACGGAAATAAAATCATGTCATCAAATCGTTATTTTACGTCATTAGTTATAACTGCAGCAGGTGTTTTTTCATCACAACTACACGCAGCACAGGTTGTGCCTCTTCATCATACTCCTTTAAGCAATATACAACATTTTTTTCATCTTTCCTTAGCAAATACTCCATCACCAGCATTGAATGAACAGGTTGATTCGTTACAGTATTTAAGCCAACACACGGATGAAAAAAACATGGCTCATGTTCGTATGCAACAAGAATATGCCAATGTACCTGTGTTTGGAGGATATGCCATTATTCATCATCAAACGAATGCTCACAACACGTTACAACCCACACCATCGGCATTAATGACCGGGCGAGTGTATCGTGAGTTGTCTGCTGAATTAGGTTTGCCTGCACAAGATTTTACAGCACGAGCAGGTCTTGCTTTGCAACGATTTAAAGCCTCTTTTGCTTCCTCACGCATTCTTGAGGAAGACGTGACGCCCATGGTGTATGTTGATGAGGAAAACCATGCTTTTTGGGCGTATAAGGTCAGTGTGTTAATGCAACCTGATAATAATATTCCCGAACGTCCAACAGCAATTATTGACGCCGAGACATTTAAACCATTTAAACAATGGAATGATGTAAAAACAGCAGGTGTTCTTGTTCATGGTCAAGGTTTTGGGGGGAACTCTCGTGTGGGCATGTATCAATATGGCGTTGATTTACCTTTTCTTCAGTTAACGCGAGATCATGTCACAGGCATGTGTTATCTAAAAAACAAAGATGTGAGTGTCATTGATATGGGGCATGAATATGTTGCCCCTGTTTTATCGATGGGATCTCGTTGTGGCTCCTATCTTTTAAATGGTAAAACGGTTTGGTGGACTGGATACAATGCCGATGGCTATGATTTAAGTAATGGTGCATATTCACCGTCAAATGATGCGTTATACATTGGCTCTGTTATTAAAAACATGTATCGACAATGGTATGGTATGGATGCTTTAACTCATCATGACAAACCCATGAAACTCATTATGCGTGTGCATTATGGCAATAAATATGAAAACGCATTTTGGGACGGTCGGCAAATGACTTTTGGTGATGGTGATGCGCTAATGTATCCCTTGGTGTCTTTGGGGGTGGGGGCACATGAAATTAGTCACGGATTTACCGAACAGCATTCTGACTTGCATTATTTTGGACAATCAGGTGGTATGAATGAAGCGTTTTCTGATATGGCAGCACAAGCGGCAGAATTTTATGCTAATCATAAAAACAGTTGGGATATTGGGCATGAAATTATGAAAGAAAGCAGTGGTTATGATGTGCTGCGATATTTAGATAAACCTAGTCGCGATGGACGCTCGATTGATAGAGCCGATCAATATCGCAAAGGCATGAACGTTCATTATTCGAGCGGTGTATATAATCGGTTATTTTATTTGCTGGCTAATCAACCTGGTTGGGATGTTCGTCAGGCTTTTCATGTCATGTTAAAAGCAAATGTTGATTACTGGACACCGTTATCTACATTTGAAGAAGGGGCATGTGGCGTGTTGAGTGCGGCAAAAGATTTAGATTTATCTTTGGATGCGGTAAAACGTTCATTAGATGAGGTTGTGATTAATTATCAGCAATGTGATTAAAAACCCCCATCCTGCGTAGATACGTTGGATGGGGTTGTAACCTGTTTAGCAGAACCTTAGCCTTCTACATATTCACCAAAACAAGCCAAGCTGTTTAAACGAGCACGTTCAAGTAATACAGCTTGTGCTTTTTCAACATTGGCTTTTTCCCCTGCCCATGCATTTAAGCAATCTTCTTGCAATGCACGTCCGTAGGAAAAGCTTAATGTCCAGGGTTGATAACCGGTACTATTAATGGCATTTAAATTAGCTGTTGCTTGTTGTGGAGACTGACCGCCTGATAAAAAGTTAATTGCAGGTACTGCTGCAGGAACATTATTACGAAACACACTTACGGTGTAGTCAGCAATTTCTTCTGAGGAGCTAAATGGCTTATAGTCTTTACCACAGGTAATCATGCTGGGCTTAAGAATAATATGCTCTAATTCAACTTGATGTACAAAAAGAGCGCGGAAAAGCTCATGTAAAACCATTTCGCTGGCTTCAGCACACTGTTCAATCGAGTGATCGCCATCCATTAAAACTTCTGGTTCAACAATCGGTACAATCCCTACAGCCTGACAGCTGGCAGCATAACGAGCTAATGTTTCAGCCCCTGCTTTCATTGCTGTTAAACTAGGTGTGAAATCTGAAATAGAGTAGACATTGCGCCATTTTGCAAATTTAGCACCTTGTTGTTTAAATGAAAGTAGACGCTCTGTTAAGCCATCTAGTCCTTGAGTGACTTTTTCATCTTCAGTATTTGCTAAATCAATCAAGCCTTTATCGACTTTAATCCCTGGTAAAATACCTTTTTCAGCATATAACTCTACAACCGATTTGCCATTCTCATCTTTATTTTGAAATGTTTCTTCAA
>CAZNVR010000150.1:0-5069 GCA_964576655.1 uncultured Legionella sp.
CGGCGCTTCACATACACGGGTGGGTTTGGCTTGAAGTAAAATTTGCCCGTCACTATCAGTGATATGATCAATTAAATAGGGTTCAATTTTATAACCCCCATTTGCAAGAACGGCGTATGCCGCCGTGAGATCCATTGGGCTTACAGACAAACTCCCTAATGCTAAAGATAAAGCATGAGGAAGGGTGGCTTTATGAAAACCAAATTGACTAATGAAATCAATGGCATAATCAATACCGATGTCATCTAAAATACGAATTGACACTAAATTAGTTGAGTGAACAAACGCATCTTTTAAACGCGTCGGGCCATTAAATTTTTGATTATCATTATGTGGGCGCCATAAGTTGGCCTGACTAGGATCATCGATAACAATCGGTGCATCATTAACAAGTGTAGCTAACGTATAACCTTTGTTTAATGCAGCAGCATAGATAAAGGGTTTAAAGCTAGACCCAGGTTGTCTGCTGGCTTGTGTGGCTCGATTAAATTTACTCTTTTTAAAATTAAATCCACCAACCAAGGCTTCAATGGAACCATTCGATGGATTTAATGCAACCAATGCTGCTTCAGCCATGGGGAGTTGTGTTAGTGTCCAGGTGTTTTTATCAAAACGAACATAAACAATATCACCTGGCGTCAACACTTGACTCGCTTTTGTAGGGGCTTTGCCAACCCAACCTTTATTGAGTTTTGGTCGTGCCCAAGCTATGCCATTCCAATTGATTGTGATGGATTGTCCGGCGTTGGTCGTTGCTAGTGCTTCTTTTAGGCCTACTTGAGTAATGACTACCGGTTCAAGATCATTAATCACAGGGTAGGGCGCTAATGCCTCATGAATTAATTTAACAGATTGCATCTGATTTTCAGTTACATGCGCCACAGGGCCTCTATAACCATGACGGTGATCATAGGCAAGTAAATGATCTTCAATGATTTGATTTGCAGCTGTTTGTAAAGGACCTTTGATGGTTGTATATACTTTATAACCTTTTGTATAAGCTTTTTTACCAAAATTATCAAATAACGATTGACGTATCATTTCGGCAACATAAGGAGCACTTACCTCAAGAGTAGTATTATGATATTTAACGATAATGGGCTGGTTAATTGCTTCGTCGTATTCTGCTTGAGTAATATATTTTTCTTCAAGCAAACGTGCAAGCACATGATCACGTCGTTTTTTAGCCGCTTTGGGATTTGTAATTGGATTTTGTGTTGAAGGTGCTTGAGGTAAGCCTGCAATGGTTGCTAGTTGCGCAATATTTAATTCTTTCAACGGTTTGCCATAATAAATTTTAGCCGCAGCTCCCACACCATATGCCCGATTACCTAAATAGACTTTGTTTAAATAGAGCTCAAGAATTTTTTCTTTACTTAATTCTCTGTCTATTTTTATAGCAAGCATAATTTCATTAAATTTTCTTAAAAATGTTTTTTTGCGTGTTAAAAAGAAATTACGCGCAACTTGCATTGTAATCGTACTACCACCTTGAGATTTAGTACCGGTTTTAATCATGCGTACGGTTGCTCTGGCTAAACCAAAAATATCCACTCCAGGGTGTTCAAAAAAGCGTTGATCTTCTGTTGCAAGAAGAGCATGTACAAGTGTTTGTGGAATCTCTTCATATGGAAGTGGTTCACGGCGTTGTTCACCATATTCTTGAATCAGTAGACCGTCTTGAGTATAGATTCGTAATGGCACTTGTAGTTTGACTGTTTTAAGTGAATCTACATTAGGAAGTTGGCTGGCTGCATATAAATAAAGAACACTGCCACATACAAGCAGTAAAAAAAATAAACTTATTAATGCCCATAGGCCTTTACGCCAAAAAAATGTTGTATTTCTCATGGTTAGATCATTGTCGCAATAATGTGATAGTCTTTGATTATACCGTTATTTAACGGTGGGATGCGAATGTAATCATTAACTTGGAGAGATGAATGAAAAAATTGGCAGGATTGGTGGTTATTTTAGCCATATTGATCCTTGGAAGCTACTATGGATTTGGAATAATCACTGAACGTACGCTGAAAAAAAATATCGTGTTAATTGAACAGTCCAATAACGGCGTGCAAATCGAGATAGAAAAATATCACCGTGGTTTTTGTCATTCAAACGCACTCTTAAATTGGCGCATGCAAGTTCCTGCACGTATTGTTAAAAATCAAGTTGGCGAGGATGTTAGTGTTCCTGCGCAAGAATATAAAATGCAAATTCCTTTGGATATTTTTCATGGTCCAATGATGGTGGTTGATTCCAAACCGATGTTTGGTCTTGGCTATGCGAGAAGCCATGTGGTGTTATCCGAACCCTATAAAGCCCAGTTTTCAACAGCTTATACTGACGCATCCATTGCCCCTGTATTAAATGTTAGTGTGTTTGTAAGCTATTTAAATAACAGTACTATTCGTATGAATATGCCTGTATTTAAATTGATTTCTAAAACGGGTAATAGCCAGATGGACTGGTTGGGGATGACCAGTGATATTCGTATTTCGTCCAATAGCAATCAAGTTTCAGGTCAGGTAAACATTGACGGGGCTCGTCTTAAAACAGATAAAGCGCATGTGGATTTAGGCAAAGTAGATAGTGACTTTAATTTGCATAAAACCAAATTTGATTTTTATTTAGGTGATGCAAATATCTTATTGCCCTCACTTGTTGTTATGCAAGATGATAAAAAGGTGTTAGATGTTCAACAATTTGATGTGCATTCAAACAGTGATATTAACGATAACTTGTTTAATTCACATGTTAAATTAACATTAGCAAAAGTATTATCCGATGATAAAACTTACGGTCCTGCTTTATTGGACGTTTCTTTGAGAAATTTAGATGCGGAAGTATTGGCTAGAATGAATACACAAGCCAATGATCTTCAGCAGGGATCGGATAATAATTCGCAAAAGGCATTATTAATGTTATTGCCAGAGTTACCTAAACTGCTTAATAAAGGTGCGCAATTTGAGATATCGGAGTTAAATGTAGGTATGCCTGAGGGTGTTATTAAAGGGAAGTTATTAATCTCTTTACCTGCTGAGTTAACAGAAAATCCGTTCCAATTAATTCAAAAAATTAAAGGCGATGGACAAATTGTTATTTCAAAAAGTGTACTTAAACAATTACTGCATGATTCTGTTAAACAATCCTTATTAAGAAAAGAAGCAGCCGTTACTGTACAAACAGTACCTGCCTCACCATCAACGCCTGATGTTTCTGTGCAAGTGATTGCTAATCAGGGCTTTGTTGAAAAACAAGTTAACGAGAAATTAACGACTATGGTGAACACAGGCTTATTATCTGCTCAAGGTTCAGATTATGTAATTGAGTTTAAATTAGCTGATGGCAGGCTGGATGTAAATGGTAAACCATTTGATTCTACAATGATGAAATTTTAATTTTAATAAGAGGGCAATTCCTGCTTGTCAGAAATTGTCCTCTTCTGTAAAATACCGTTTTTATAAGAAGGAGAGCGGGCAAATGACAACAAGCAGTAATGAAGTTTTTGAAACCACTGCATCGTTAGCGGCAAGTGTGACACAATCTGTTCAAAAGTATTTTTCCGAACTCAAAGGAACCGATCCTGTTGATTTGTACCAATTCGTACTTGAAGAAATTGAAACCCCATTGTTTAAAGCGGTTATGGAACATTGTAAATATAACCAATCTCGTGCAGCCATTATGCTTGGTATTAGCAGAGGAACTTTAAGAACTAAATTACGTCATTATTTTGATGATAAATACGTCGGTAGCCGTGATTAATCCTTTCAGAATGTAATTCCGCACATTTTGTGCGGTAAAATGATTTTAAATGTAATATAAGTAAACGGGTGTTTTAATACGCTCCTTCCCGCTTAAGTGCCTCGGCTTCCCCGAGGCATTCATCAACCATCTGTATGTAAAAAATAATAATCACTCAAACTCCTCCCACCACGTCGTCCCGCGGCTTGTCCCATTGGTATCTACCCAAGCGCCCCAAGACTGGTTCCTTGCGCTGAACTACTGGATTGGATTGCTTCCCCCCCTTCGGGTCGCAAAGACGAATAGTTCAAGATAATTCCAACGCCTTATTTTATCTTTGTTGTGATCATAATGTAAAAGGAAGCAGGTCTTGAAGTTAGTTAGGAGCATGTAAAACGAAGACTACCATGACAGGACCCCGACGCACAGATGTTGATTAATGGTACTGTCAGCAAGAAAACCTCTAAGAAGCGGTGCGAAGAAGATAAAGTGTTTGATAAATGTTTCCCCGCAATGGCGGGAAAACATTTTTTGAGTGTTATTACAGAGCGAAGAGCAATGTTGGATTAGTTATCAGCAAACATTGAACTAACAGATTCTTCAATGTTCACGCGCTTAATGGCTTGGGCTAACATATCCGCCAAGCTAATGACTCTAATTTTTGGGCATTTTAATGCTTCTTCTGATAATGGAATGGTATCTGTTACAACAACCTCATCCAGTGATGAGTTGGTTATATTTTCAATGGCAGGCCCAGATAAAACCGGATGTGTAATATAAGCCCGTACACTAATTGCACCATTCTTTTTAAGTTCTTTTGCTGCAGTGCACATGGTGCCAGCAGTATCAACGATGTCATCGATAATGATACAATTTTTACCTGATGGCTCGCCAATAATATGCATCACTTCAGATTTATTAGGGCCACTGCGGCGTTTATCGATAATAGATAATTCAGCATCATCCAGTCGTTTTGCCATGGCGCGAGCTCGAACCACACCGCCGACATCAGGAGAAATAACCATTAAGTCCTCAAGATGTTGCTTTTTAATGTCTTCAAGCATAATCGGTGTGGAGTAAACATTATCTACCGGCATGTAGAAAAAGCCTTGTATTTGATCAGCATGTAAATCAACGGTAAGCACACGACAAATACCTACAGATGCCATCATATCAGCGATCACTTTAGCGGTAATGGGCACACGAGCAGAGCGTACACGCCGGTCTTGTCGAGCATAACCAAAGTAGGGGATAACCGCTGTAATACGACCCGCTGATGATCGTCGTAATGCATCTGCCATAATAAGCAGTTCCATTAAGTTATC
>CAZNVR010000151.1:0-5063 GCA_964576655.1 uncultured Legionella sp.
TGGTAGTTCAGTTGGTTAGAATACCGGCCTGTCACGCCGGGGGTCGCGGGTTCGAACCCCGTCCACTCCGCCAACATAGTGAAAACGCGCCCTACGGCGCGTTTTTTTTAATCTAATATTTGTTATCATTTGGAACTCTTCATGTTGCAGAAGCTAAACGAACGTATTCAAGGTTTTGTAGCTTGGATAATTATTGTTCTTGTTGCAATCACGTTTACCTTATTTGGTATTGACTATTATATGCAATCGCATCAGGAGTCTAATGCCCAAGTTGAAGTAAATGGACAGGTTATAAGCAAGCAAGTCTATGAGTCAAAATATCGACGAGCTCGTCAATCACAAGATCAAGCGCAAATGACGGCATTGAGTGATAATCAGTTAAAGCAACAAATTTTAAATGAATTAATTGTTAATGATGTGAGTACTCAATCAGCAAAAGCATTAGGTTTTGAGGTAAGTGCAGCTCAAGCTGATGCTGCTATTTTAAATATACCTCAGTTCCAAGTCGAGGGTCATTTTTCTAGTGATAGGTATTTGCAAACATTAAACAATGCCTTTTTCACACCAGAATCATTTCAAAACGAAGTGCGTCAAGGCATGTTACTTAATCAACAACGTTTTGCCTTGATTGGTACATCATTTGCTTTGCCTGAAGATGTTAATAAATTTGTACAATTGTATATGCAAACTCGTGATTATAACTATCTTCAAATTCCAGCGTCTTTATTTATCGATAAAATATCGGTATCAGAAAAAGAGATCAAAACGTATTATGAGGCTCATAAACAGTTATTTTTAGCCCCAGAAAAAGTAAGTATTGATTACATTCTTTTATCGATGCAGGACATTAAAAAAACAATCCAGCTCAGTGATGAAGAAATAAAACGATATTACGATGAAAATAGTGCAGCAATGACACAATCCTTTTCTGAGATGCAGGCAGGCATTAAAGAGCAGCTTGTAGCTGAGCTTGCTCAAACCAAATATGCTGATAAATTAGAACAATTATCTGATTTAAGTTATCAAACCCCTGATTCTCTGGCACCTGTTGCCGATGCTTTAAATATCAAAATAAAAGAATCTAATTTATTTTCTCAACAAGGAAATGATGCAGATTCATTGTTGGCTAATAAGAAGGTTATTGATGCTGCCTTTGCTCATGATGTGCTAGAGTTAGGCAATAATAGTGAGCCAATACAGATTGATAATGATTCGGTGATTGTGCTACGAGTGAATAAACATGAATTGCCAAAAGAACGCACATTAAATCAAGTAAGGCCATTAATTTTAAAGAAATTAATGCATGAACTAGCAGAAAAACAAACCCAACAATTAGGTAAAAAATTGTTAGAAGCTAAAAATAATCCAGTCGAACAAAATCAATTAATAAGTAAAAATAACCTTAAATGGATAAATGTAAATCGCTCGTCACGAGATAATGAGTCTTTACCTGCAACGATTAATGAGCTCGCATTTAGTCTGCCCCAGGCTCCTGATATGATGGGGACAAACTTGCCTAATGGTGATTATGTCATTGTTTCTCTCAAAACAATTGAGCCAGGAAAATTAGACTCTGTTGATAACGAGCGTTTGGCGAGTCTTAAACAACAAATTGAAACCAACTATGGTGTAATGGATTACGAATTATATGTAAATGGCTTAATGAATAATGCGCGTATCGTTAAATATTAAACAGGATTTTCACCGAGTGATATACGCTCTGTCTTTTTGAGTTTTGGCGAAGCAGAGTAGTATATCATTCGAATTTTACAGAATGCTTCGTCGCGACACTTCTTGTAACCAATGCTTTAAACGTCGTACGTTGGCGTGTTGTTTAGCAAATCATGTGCAAAATCATACAAATTAAGCTAAGATTAGAATATAAAAATATTTGGATGATTAAATGGCTGCTCCGATAGATCCTTCCGATAGCTCAATATCAAATTATTCAAGTGGTGAAAACATTGATAGCCAACTTATAGATATGGTTAGAAAAGTAAGCCTGCTCGATCAGTGTTGTGCAGATTTTCATTTGTTTATTATTTCCCCGACAATAGACGCGCTTGCGTCATCAAAGAACCGTGGGCCTGCTACCGAGCCGTCTTCTACTCAAGAAAAAAGATCAAATATTATTGAACCTGCTCTTATTCAAGGAACAAACGAATATGAGTTCGTATATCCTATTCATGACTATGGTTTTAAACTGAGTACATCAAAGGGTAGCGACATGCATTTGGCTGGTTTATCAATGTGTAAGTTATACTACACAATTGAAAAAATTGTTGATATTTTGATAGGGCGATTACAAGAGGCTGGTGTTGAGAAAGACACGGAAGTTGAAATTGCGTTTGCTGGCAATCAATTAGCTCAACGTAAATGTTTCGATTCGATTATAAACCTTAGCTACAATGTGGTTGTGACTAATTTTGACCCAGGCATATGGGGCGAGCGTTATTTAGCTACGACTAAACTTATGGCTGATCTCGGTTATGGGTATCCTCCTGAATCACCACGTGACATTTACCGTAAATCATACGGTAACTTATCAAAATCTAAACCTTAAACATTTGAAATAGTCTTCGCATGAAGAAAAGGCAATGTTATACTCTGGGAAATCTCAGGGCAAACGTATTTAATGATATAATATCGAGTCCATTTGGTTATTTTTAGTTCTTGATATGCTGAACACATATGATCCAGATTAAGATCATATGTCTATTGTGTAGAGGACCGGGGATATAAACAAAAAAGATAAGTTTTTATAGTCTAATTAGATGCGTATGACCTGGGGGAATCTAGATTAACTATCTATGATTTTTGCTTTGTGTATAATTACTTATTTGAATCCAAAGTGATTATAAACGGGCACTTAATTTTGATAGGCATGTGTTATATTTATAACAATTTTAATAAGGATAATCGTGACCGTGAATCATCAAAGACCTGTAAACCTGGATTTAAGTAGTTTAAAATTCCCACCCATGGCAATTGCTTCAATTTTACATCGAATTTCAGGGGTGGTTTTATTTTTACTTCTACCCGTAATGATGTATTTTTTAAGTGTTTCATTACATTCTTTATCGTCGTTTGACGAACTTCAATTATTGCTAAATAAACCTTCATCAAAATTGCTTTTATGGGCGTTTAGCACAGCCCTTATTTATCATATACTGGCCGGTTTTCGACATATGTTAATGGATTTAGGTCTTGGTGAAGAGTTAATTGTTGCCCGACGTAGTGCAGTTACAATTATTGCACTAGCAATTGTTCTCACAATTTTTCTAGGAGTTTGGATATGGTAACCAATATTACAAGTCTTACTGGTAATGGCCTTAAAGATTGGTTAATACAACGGTTTTCAGCACTTTATTTTGCTGCGTATTCATTGTTTTTATTAGGTTATATTATCGTCCATCCGCATATGGATTATAGCCAATGGTATGCTTTGTTTCATTGTGGTGTTTTTCAAATAGCAAGTGTAGTCGCGTTGCTTATGTTAACACTGCACACATGGATTGGTATTTGGACTGTAACTACTGATTACATAAAATCTACTGCGATTAGATTAACTATTCAAATATTAGTTTTCTTTTTCCTACTTGCCCAGCTAGTTTGGGGATTAATGATTGTTTGGGGGCAATAATAATGTCTTTTGCACGTAATGAGTTTGATGCGGTAATTATTGGTGCAGGTGGTGCAGGTATGCGTGCTGCCCTTCAATTATCAAATTCCGGATTAAAAGTTGCTTTGATATCAAAAGTATTTCCCACTCGCTCACATACTGTGTCAGCACAAGGTGGTATTACTGCGGCACTGGGTAATGCGGATGTTGACGGCGATGATTGGCGTTGGCATATGTATGATACAGTTAAAGGTGCTGATTATATTGGTGATCAGGATTGTATTGAATATTTATGTAAAACAGGTCCTGAAGCCGTTTATGAGCTAGAACACATGGGCTTACCTTTTTCTCGCACGGATGATGGGAAAATTTATCAAAGACAATTTGGTGGACAATCTAAAAATTTTGGCGGGGAGCAAGCGGCTCGTACATGCGCTGCTGCTGATAGAACAGGGCATGCACTTTTACATACACTGTATCAGCAAAATTTAAAAGCTAAAACACATATATTCAGTGAATGGTTAGCACTCGATTTCGTGAAAGACGCTGAAGGGCGTATCTCTGGTGTTACAGCGATGTGTATTGAGACGGGTGAAGTTGTTTTTTTCCAGTCACGCGTATGTATCTTAGCCACGGGTGGGGCCGGTCGTATATACCAATCAACAACCAATGCATATATTAATACTGGTGATGGTTTTGGTATGGCACTTCGAGCAGGTATTCCGTTGCAAGATATGGAAATGTGGCAATTTCATCCTACAGGTATTGCAGGTGCTGGAACATTGGTAACAGAGGGTTGTCGAGGTGAAGGTGGCTATCTTATTAATAAAGATGGTGAACGGTTCATGGAGCGATATGCCCCTCACGTGAAAGATTTAGCTTCAAGGGATGTTGTGGCACGTGCTATTGCATTAGAACTACGTGCGGGCAAAGGATTTGATCCTAAAGGTGTTGATCATGTTAAATTAAAACTAGATCATCTAGGCGCTGATTTAATTAAAACTCGCCTGCCAGGAATTCGTGAATTATCTATAAAATTTGCAGGTGTTGATCCAATTATTGAACCTATACCTGTTGTTCCTACCTGTCATTACAGTATGGGAGGTATTCCTACCAATATTCATGGCCAGGTGCTGACCAAAGCCAATGGGGATGAGCATGTGGTTGAAGGTCTATATGCTGTTGGCGAGTGTGCATGTGTATCAGTGCATGGTGCAAATCGTTTAGGTGGTAACTCGTTGCTTGATTTAGTGGTCTTTGGGCGTGCAGCAGGTTTACATGTAGAAAGCTTGTGGCAGTCGAATCAATTGCCGGACATGGCATATGTAAGTGATGAAGACATTAATCATGCTTTAGCGCGCTATAACCGTTGGCAAAGCTCAACAGATGGAGAAAGTCCTTCTGTTATTCGTGATGAAATGCAACGTGTGATGCAAGAAGA
>CAZNVR010000152.1:0-4145 GCA_964576655.1 uncultured Legionella sp.
AAAACAGGAGGGACTGAGGGTAGGGCTGGCAATACGTCTGGTAAGGTGCGCTGTTTGATATTCATGATTTTTTTCCAAAAAAACGGTCAAACCAACGTTTTGGTTTTGTTATATAGTTAGCATTATTCCAATACCAATGCACGCGTGTTTTTTCAAACCTTGTCACATGCTGTTTATCAAAGGTTTGACAGAGTAGTGTTGCATTGTTTGGAATACTCTCGCCTAATGTATAATGATTTACATTCGTTGACACTAACGTGGCTAACTCATAACAGATATGATCTGCACAATATAAAGGATGACTACGTTTATCAACAAGCCTCCCCTGTCCCCACACCCATACACCATTAATAGGATTATGGCCTGAACGCAATTTATTCAATGCGTGTTGGCTAAAAAACATTTGATTTTCTGTAATAAAGCGCGACCAAAATAATGATGAATCAAGTGATTTTAATTGTTGCATCATAGATTGGTGTAATAACTCATGCACGGGTCGCGCATGAATTGGGGGAGCGTGTTTTATCTGAATTAACCACGTATAGGCGTCGTGATAATATAATTTAATTGGATCATTCACCAAAAATTCGCTTAATGCAGTAAACCACCGTCGCGATTCTTCGTCTGTTAAGGCCAACGCGTCATTACAAGCCATGATCATGGCATCATTGTGTGTTGCCTGCCAATAAATAGGCGATACAATAAGCCATTCGCCATCTAAATGGTGATAGCGACGCAATAAATCAGCTACAGGAGGACATGGAACAGACTCGCCAGTACATGCCAATATATTTTGATAAAAGTTACCAATTATTTCATTTTTTGAACATAATGCGTTTACAACGATATTCATTTAACCTGCCTTTAAATTGCCATCTCGACGAAATAATAATTTTAAATTACGTAAGGCTTAACGGGTACAATCAGACCAAAACGCACAAAACCATCCCCTTGACATCACTGGGTGTGAAGTTCCGTCTTAGCAAACGTTAACGCGAAGCAAACCAGTTCATATTTTTAATTGTAAATCGCTCTGCTTCGCTATTGCTCCTAACTAACTTCAAGCACAAAAAAGTTCAAATAAGGCGTTGGAATTATCTTGAACTATTCGTCTTTGCGACCCGAAGGGGAAGCAATTGTAAGTTAGAAATTTGGTAAAATTCTGACGTGGTCACATAAAAGTGGATCGCTATGCTAAAACTAACGATAAACTTCTTTTCTATGACCTACAGAAAGAACGAAAACAGTAACTGTTTCGTCTTTAATCTGGCAAATGATTCGATAATCACCAACACGGTAACGCCACAATCCAGCCTTATTGTAAGCTAGTGCTTTTCCCTGTTGCTTTGGATCTTCAGTGGTGCAAACACTATTTTCGAAATAATCAAAAATCCTTAGTCTTGTTGGCTTATCAAGGTTTTTTAGCTGTTTAACGGCTATTTCCGAAAACTCAATCGTCCAGCTCACATGCCTTCCTTGCTTCTTCTAGTGAATAAATGCGCCCTGGGTTTTCCAACACGTCCATGCCAATATAATAATCGCTGACATCTTCTAAGTAACATTCAATGGCTTCTCTTACATAAAAGCTTTTGGATCGTTTTGTTTTCTTGGCAAGCAAAGAAAGTTTATTTTCTAGCTCTTCTGGTAGCCTAATTGCAATAGCCATAATTTCACCTATTGTCATTTATATACATGTTGTAATTATACAAGGCTATACAACATTATACAAATTAATGGCTCTCTTCTCTTTATATGATTAAGTAATGGCCGTGTTTTAGGGATCTAATGTCATACTCTCTCCGGCATAAAGTGAGTATCGATCTGCGACCTCGATTTAGTGACGTGCTCAAGCGAAATGGGTTCTTTTTTAAAGCACGCATGATTTCATCCTGATCAATACGTGGAAATTGGCTCAAGATATTCATCCCTATGGTACAATATAATCAGTATGAATTAATGAATCAGTAAACACTATGCAAATCAATATGGAATCACCCGATAAACACACCATTCAATCGTATGACAACACTCATATTGTCGTAAATAACACCTCTTTTAATCATAGCGTGATTATTAATCACGAAATAATTATTTCGCCATGGTTAATTCGTTCTGTAAACGAGATAACAGAAGAGCACCTCTCCCCTTTGCTGGATCTTAAACCTGAAGTGATTATTATAGGCCACAATCAACCGATGTCTCGAATTCCGTTTCCAATGATTGAATTATTGGCCAAACAACGTATAGGTATTGAATGCATGTCTATCGGTGCGGCTAGTCGAACATTTAATTTATTATTGAGTGAACAACGGGCCGTTATAGCTGGCATTGTGTTTACTTAATTTACAGAACACCATATCACACCAACGGATTTAAAAATCGTACCGTACAAAGAAACCCTTTAATTGCCTAAATTTAAACCACTTGGCCTGCAGCCCAACCGGATGACCAGGCCCATTGAAAATTATACCCCCCTAACCATCCAGATACATCTAACACTTCACCCACAAAATACAATCCAGGCACTTGTTTAGTTTCAAAGGTCTGTGAGGATATTTCATTGCAATCCACACCACCAAGGGTTACTTCAGCAGTACGATACCCTTCCGTACCATTCGGCTTAATGGACCAATGTTGCAACACATTAGCGATGTCTTTTAAGTGTTTATCGTTAAATTGTTTCAAGGGTTTATCAAGAATTAAATCGCTATAAAACACGCTCAGTAACCGTTTAGCAACATGGTGTGTTAAAACTGTTTTTATGAATGTATCAGGAGTGTTCTTTTTAGCACTTAACAGTTCTTCATATAAATCAATGCCAGGCAATAACATAATATCAACGGCATCCCCTGGTAGCCAATAGGATGAAATCTGTAAAATGGCCGGCCCACTTAACCCTCGATGTGTAAATAACAAATTTTCATCAAACGACATGCCATTGCATGTTACACGACTAAAGACTGAAATGCCGGCTAAACTCTCCAAGCGTGCTTTATCATGTGTATGTAATGTAAACGGCACTAAACCTGCTCGTGTTGGAAACACATTCAAACCAAATTGTGTAGCCAATTGATAGCCAAATGGGCTTGAACCTAATGTTGGAATGGATAGCCCTCCACTAGCAACAACTAACGAATGACACTGATAAACACCATCGTTACAGTGTAAAATAAAATGATTTTCAACTTTTTTTACAGACAGGATCGTTTGATTTAATTGAATAGAAACCGCATTTTTTTTACATTCAGCCAAGAGCATTTCAACGATTTGGCTGGATTTGTTTTCACAAAACAACTGCCCTAAAGTTTTTTCAAAAAAATCTATGTTATAACGTTTAACAAGCGCAATAAAATCCCATTGCGTGTAGCGACTAAGTGCCGATTTGCAAAAATGTTTATTATGGGAGATAAACTGCTCATGGCTTGCGTATAAGTTGGTAAAATTACAGCGCCCACCACCTGACATCAAAATTTTCTTGCCAGGCTTATTGCTTTTATCAAGAATTAATACCTTTCGTCCACGCGCGCCCGCTTCAATGCTACACATCAAACCCGCAGCCCCAGCCCCAATGACAATCACATCAAATTTTTTCATAACACAAGAATAATCAACATATATAAACGTATTGTAACATGCTTGAGATATCATGTTCGTTTATTCGACCAACTATACCAGGGCGAAATCATGTGTGCTTTAAAAATGAACCCCTTTCGTCTTTACGAGCGTTAGTGAAGTAATTGTGCGATTTACAATTAAAGTCCAAACTGGCTTGCTTCGCTAACGCTCGCAAAGACGGATTTCGCTAACCTCGTCTTTACGAGTGTTTAGACAGGGGCTGAAAAACTTTCCGAACTAACTTTGGTCACTGCGAGCGATAGCCAAGCGGCCGAGGGTTCGGTGCGCTGAACCACTGGACAATTAAAAATCCAAACGGGCTTGCTTCGCTAACGTTTGCCAAAACGGAATTTCACACTCAGTGAGGTCATATTGACTACTCAATAATCCAATTTCTCAGCAAAAGACACTGACTTTGGAACGCGCGCACTAGAACTGAGCTTAAAAATCCCTTGTTGTGTCAAAGGCATTTCATTACATGATACAACGTGTTTCACGATTTGATTCGTTCTCTCTCTAAAAAATGTCGA
>CAZNVR010000152.1:4155-5059 GCA_964576655.1 uncultured Legionella sp.
AAAATGAGCAATTTATGAAAGATAATGTTCAACATCAACACATTTATTATCAATGGCCTTTTCTTTTACTTTTTCAATAACAGACATTTCAGGCAGGTCCGAAAAAAAGTTAACCAACCGTTTAACTGCTGCAAGTTGATTAGCACATGTAGCTGATTCTAATGCGCAAGCAACATGTGATCGAGACATCTTATTGTTTTTTAATTTTGCCAATACATCTAATGTTTCACAACGATTTAAACTCGCAGCCCTATTTAGTTTTTTTATAACAATAGGTTTTAATTGTTTTGTTTTATCACTTTGATCAATAATAAAAACTATCTCAAAAAATTTCTTCTCAATGGCATCATTAAATGCCGCTGAAACGATCTTTTCAGTTTTTTCGATCTCAAATCTAGAAAAACACTTAATCAAATAATTAACACTTAAGCTATCATTATTTGCTACAGCCTGCTTAAAGTATTTTTTTAGCAAAAAATAATCTATTTGGTTGATTAATGCGGGGATTTCATTTAATTTATTCTGAGAAAAAGCAATTTCAAATAAAGCATTTACAGTGCCCGGTTTAAGTTGATATTTATTATGAAAATACATAACAATATCCCAGTTAAAATTATAAGCCGAGATTAAAGCCAATTCATCAAACGTATACTGAGTCTCAGCTGGCTTAAATAACTTAATAACTCTTTTGGTATCTTTAAGCCCTTTAAGTGCATTTAATTTATGAGGCTTATCAAGTTTATTAATGAAGCTGTTATTATTATTATCTATCCAGCTAATAAATCTGAGACTACCAGACCGGCAGCCTTTATAAACAAGGCTTTCATCTCCATAATGAAAGGTTCTCCACCGTGTTCCAACATGATTATCAATAAGGTGAATACATTGATGTTGTAAATACTCA
>CAZNVR010000153.1:0-5006 GCA_964576655.1 uncultured Legionella sp.
TTTTACTCCGGTAAATGTTATGTTCAGTCACTATCATATCAAGCGGGATATCCCAGGGTTGAGGGGTGAGCGCACATGCATGCTGAAACTCATGTCCCACACCAATGAGTAACGCCTGATGCGGTTAAGCCAACGTTCTGTCGTAATACCCACCTCCCATACCGAGTCGATTGCCATATTCGTCAAATGCGACCAAAGGTAGACAAATTATATCCAGTTGTTTCGGAGGTATTGCCTGCACAAGACTCACATCGGGCTCTGCAATACCGAAACGATTTTTATAAAACGATGTCGTTGGTGTTACAGGAAGAAAGGCAAGAGTGCGATCCTCATTGATCACAGGGAAGTAATAGATTTTTTGCGTGTCATTTAACAGCAGACTTAAATTGATTTCACCATTTACCGCATGATAAATAGCGATGTGTTTAGCCTCGTTGTATTCTTGCAACGCGTTTATTTTTTTGCAAACAGCTGCGGATGATGCTGTTAGTGTTGACAAGGATAACGCGTTTCGCATGCCTTGATAGTGAGCGCGTAATGATGCTTTATTGCTGTTTTCATCCTTCATCAAGCACCTTTTTAATTGGGTGATTAAGAGGCAATGATGTTAATGGCAATGTTGCCATTGCAGCCGCTCGATATAGCGCATGAATGTGAGCGGGTTCAATCGCTGATAAATGTTTCTGAATGGTATTTATATCACCGCGTGCCAGTGGTCCTGTTAGAGCTTCGGTGAGCATCGCTGTTTGTTGAATATTGCTAAGACTGCTTTGCATAAGTGTTTGCGTGATATCTTTTGCCTGCGCGCTTGTTAAGCCGGCTTGAGTGAATAAATCCATGGCACAACTAGCAAGCGTTACCATATAGTTTGATGCCATGACCGCAGCCGCATGATAAGTTGGTTTTTGGTCTGATTGAATAGAAACAACACGAGCACCAAGTGCTGTAAATATAACATTTATTTGTTCAATCGCCAGTGCATCACCTTCAATGACGCAGTAACAATCGTTTAATGCATTGCGTTGAAGGTCATCTTTACGAAATGCTTTTAACGGATGAATACTGGCAATGGCATTATTTTGATGTTTTAAAGGTGATAATACGTCAGAACTTAAAACCCCGCTACAATGTACGACAATGCTATTGGATACCCTTAATGTTGAGGCAATGCTTGCAATGGCATCATCGGGGGTGGTAATAAATGTGATATCAGCAGGGGGGAGTTGCGAGAGTGATTCTACCGCTATACCACAACCTAATTCTTCTAGCGCATGAGTTGTCGAGCGTGGGGTTTGATTACATATCGCTATCAATTCATGATTGCCCTGTGACAGAAGCGCTGACGCTATATTTTTGCCTAAACGTCCCGCACCAATGATATTAAATTTCAAATCATTTCCCAAAAAAATGTAGACATGATGTTGACAGTATATCGTGGAATCAACACGAGTGTGACAAAAAGAGGTGTTTCAAGGTATGATGGCAATTATTTTTACTTTAAATGTGTCTTATGTTGAACGATTATTTGAAAACTGCTCCACAATATGTATTGCCCAAACATGCATTAAACGCTTTTGCAGGGCTAATGGCCAATATAAAAATACCCGTGATTAAAAATCGTTTGATTCGTAATTTTATTAAAGATTACGATGTAAATATGAGTGAAGCATTGAATGAATCAGTTGAAAGTTATGCGTGTTTTAATGATTTTTTTATTCGTCATTTAAAGCCTGAATGCCGGCCAATTTCAAATGCAGGTATTGTCTCTCCTGTTGATGGAGCCGTGAGTGAAATAGGCGATATTACCGCCGGAAAACTACTACAAGCCAAAGGTCGACATTATTCAGTTAAAGAGCTCCTGGCATCCGATGATGCGTTAAGTTCGCAATTTGAAAATGGCCGTTTTGCGACCCTGTATTTATCGCCGAAAGATTATCATCGTGTGCATATGCCCATACAAGCAACGCTTAAAGAAATGGTATATGTACCGGGTAAATTATTTTCAGTACAACCCACAACAGCCAGAGTGATTCCTCATTTATTTGCGCGAAATGAACGATTGGTTGTCTTTTTTGATACCCCAGCAGGCTTAATGGCTATGGTTTTAGTCGGCGCAACGATTGTTGGTGCCATCGGTACTCGTTGGCATGGCGATATTCGTCGCGGTCGTCAACGCCAGCGTTTTGAATACCACAATGAAAACACTCAGTTACAAAAAGCTGAGGAAATGGGCTACTTTAAACTGGGCTCTACAGTGGTTTTATTATTTGCAGATAGTCAAAAAGTAAAATGGAATCCTGATTTGCAGGCAGGAGATAGCCTTTGCTTGGGACAAAAATTAGCTGACATGGTTTAACGTTAATCTAATGAGCATTCTCATCGTCGCACGGTGGTGAGAGAGCTTGACCCTTCACTCTACGCTATCTAGATGCCCCATAGACCAACAAAAGATATTGATTTGCTTGGCTTTGGGCAAAGCGATTTACTGACTATGAAGCGTATATTTCAGGAAATTGCCACAATCCCTTGTGAAGATGGGATCTTTTTTAGTCCTACTGGCATTAACGTTGATGAAATTAGAAAAAATGCCGGTTATATGGGTGCTAGAGTTATTCTTTCAGGTGAATTGGCTAAGGCACGGTGCAATCACTCATGGATGATTTGAATCAGGAAAGCAATTAACACTCAGCTGAGATCGCTGAGTGTTAATGTTCAACCAAATGAAAGGTTGTTGTTGCTTTTTGGTATAGGATATTAAGAAATAACACAACTGCTAGGCGTATGTAATGGCTCTCCGTCTGCTGTTAGCTCTACTGTAAAACGAACATTTTTGGAAAGATGGCCTCGAATAGGAGTCAAATTAGTCGCATCTACTTCATAAAAAGAAGCTTCATGGGTAAAGGCACATCCAAGCACAACACCATTTCTGATATAGTTGGGATCGGTGTGACATGTTTCTTTTTTTTCTTCCATACTTGCAGCATCTTTAACCTCAACATAAAAGTAAGCGGGTTGAGTAATATCACCAAAATCATCTCGCTTGCTTCTTGCGTATTTTGATGCATCTTCTTCGGTTGCGAATAGTTTTACTGCGCCTGTTTTAATATATGATGCCGCAATTTCTGAGTCCGGAATGCTTTTTCGATAGATGGATAAAGCCGAACCAATCACGCCTATTTTTACTGGATTACCAATAGCATAACCATATTTCATTTGTATTCCAAAAAACAAAAATGTACTATTATAAATCATTTGATTTGGATGTGTCAATAATTCATACAGATCAATGTGACGCGGTCAAGCAAATGCACACACTTAGTTAAGCAACTTTTTCATTTTGGTTATTTGAGCATAGTCTAGGTTTGCATTCAATGATTCATTGGACAAAAAACAAGACGCGATGAGAATTTCCCCCTTTTTTAATTTAGCAACTGCACCCAGTTGACGTTTTTGGGTGCAGTTGCTAAATTAAAAAAATGAAACCTAAAATTGCACTTGAAAAATTAAAGAAGCTGCTGTCTGCAATGAGCTTCACAAGCAAAGAGGCTAAAGCTTGTGGGGTTAGTTCAGAACAGCTTGCTTATTATGTACATACAGGCGATATAGAGCGACTAGGTCGAGGGCTTTACCGTGGGATAATGGCGCCTACCATGATTAGTTTTCAGTGGGAGGATCTAGTAGTTGCTGTTAGAAATACCAAGGATGGAGTGATTTGCCTTACCTCCGCACTTGCTCTTTATGAGCTTACAGATGAAATACCAAGACAGCATTGGATAGCCATTAGACATGGGACACGCCATCAGGCAAATGCATCTGTAAAAGTAGTACGCATGCGTAACTATACATTGGGCAAAACAAGTATAGATATAGAGGGAGCAGCTGTTCCAATCTTTGATAAAGAGCGTACAATTCTTGATGCATTTCGATACTTAAGTAAAGAAACAGCATTAAAGGCGCTTAGAACGAGCCTTCAACAACCTCTTGCAAAAAGAATAGACATTGAAAAGCTTCGGACTTATGCAAAAAAAATGAGAGTCAATATTGACCCCTATCTTCTGGCAATGACACTATGAATGAAGTCGCGTTAAAAGCTCGACTTAAAACCATCGCTCGAGAAAAATCAGTAACTTTCAACGAAGTTTGGAAACAGCTTTTGCTGGAACGATTTTTAGCTAGATTAGCAAATTCATCATTTCGAGAAAGGTTTATTTTTAAAGGTGGGTTGCTATTGGCACAGTACATTACCATTGGCCGAGAAACAGTAGATGTCGATTTTTTAATGACAAAAATTCACAGTGAATTCACAATAGTAAAAGCAGCTATCTCTGATATTATTGCTACGCCAGTTGATGATGCATTTTCCTTTGAATGGGACTCCATGGAAATATTGTCTCAACCACATATGGATTACACAGGGTTTCGCGCAACACTAGAGGTATTCTTCGGCGGCATGAAAGATAAAATTCACATTGATATTGGCGTTGGTGACAAAGTCACTCCAAATGAAAAAGATTTTCGTCTTTTTGAATACAAAGGGAAGCCTCTATTTGTTGGTGAAATTACGATGAGGGTTTATCCCGTGGAATCTATTTTTTCAGAAAAACTTGAAACCATCGTTTCAAAAGGAAGTAGCAATAGCCGCATGAAGGACTATCATGATATTATTTTAATGATTCGTGAACCGAGCTTATTGAACCCATCCATCTTGCAAAGCGCGCTACAAGCCACATTTACTCAACGAGGCACCAAAATGGTGCTACCTATTTTATTTGATAGCTTAGGATTAGAAAAATTACAGGGTTTCTGGATTAGCCATATACGTGGGTTAGGAGCAATTCAAAAACAACTTAATTTGCCTGAAAAAATTAATGATCTTTTAGATGAAATTAATGCATGGCTACAGAAAGTGTTATAAACGATTTTGAACCCTTGAGAACCGTTAAGAAGTTGTTCAATGGTACCGAGAAGAGGACTCGAACCTCCACGGGGTTGCCCCCACTAGCACC
>CAZNVR010000154.1:0-4956 GCA_964576655.1 uncultured Legionella sp.
CTGTGAATTAAATCTAAAACCTGATAACACAACTCTTGTGTATTCACCATCACACGAACAGCAGTTGCATCATGAATTTCATTCAAAGGAACATTTTTTCGCTGCATTTTACGATAAATACTATGAATATGTTTAGAGCGCCCATACACTGCAAAATGTTCAATGCCCATCATTTGCATGTGTTGTTTTAATTCATCAACAATCAAATTAACATAACGATCTCGATCCAGGCGTTTTGCGCGCAACCCTTTGGCAATCGCTTTATATTCATCAGGGTGCAAATAACGAAACGCTAAATCTTCCATTTCCCATTTAATGGCACCAATTCCTAATCTGTTGGCAAGAGGGGCATATATTTCCATGGCTTCTGTAGCGATTTTTCGACTTAATACCGCAGGCAATGGATCAAGTACGCGTAACACACACAAGCGTTCCGCCAACTTAATTAAAACAACCCGAACATCATCAACCATCGCAATTAACATTTTGCGTACGTTATCAAGCTGTTGTTTATTTTGAGGGTAAACATGGGAGGCATGCAAACTGTGCATGGCACTCATTTTTTCAACGCCTTTCACAAGGCGTGCAATATTTGCTCCTAATTGCTCTTCAACGTCATCCAAAGATAATTCAGCATAATGCACACTTTCAAAAATAATTGCTGCAGCTAACGTTTCTTGGTCAACCTCTAAATCGGCTAACATATCCGCCATAGCAAGGCCTTGTTGCAAACAAGAAACCCCTGTTTCAGTGGCATGATCTTGTCCAGCCAATTGGCTCAATTGACAGGCTTTCCGAATTAAATCTAAATCTTGAAAATAACCTTTGCTAGCAACATGATTTAGCCATAATTGAACATCCATGCTGCCATCGGGTTGTAAAGGAGCTCCTTCTTTTACTTTAACCATATCTACCCTTTAGTAAATAAAGCAATCGATTCCACATGAGAGGTATGTGGAAACATGTCCATGACGCCTGCTGAAATCAGACGATACCCCTGTTGATTAACTAAAATGTCAGCATCTCGTGCAAGCGTTGCAGGATTGCAGGATACATAAACAATGCGGCTTGGGTTAATTTTATCGATGTGTTTAACCACCTCGAGTGCGCCCATACGTGCTGGATCTAATAATACTTTGGTAAATCCATGATGCAATAAACCTGATAAAGCCGTGTCGTCATCCAGATTAGCACAGAAAAATTCGGTGTTATTTAATCCATTCGCAAGAGCATTCATTCGTGCGCGCTCAACCATCGCATCACTGCCTTCAACGCCAACAACAAACGCTGCCTTTTTTGCAAGTGGTAATGAAAAATTACCCAAACCACAGAATAAATCAAGTACTTTATCCGTTGAATCAATCTCTAATAAATCAATTGCTCGTGTCACCATAAGCCGATTAAGACCTGCGTTTACTTGCGTAAAATCCGTCGGTAAAAACTGGAAATGGATGTCGTATTCAGGTAAACAATAGTCTAGATAAGGCGCTGCATGTTCAGGGTGGAATAAATACACGCTATCAGGACCTGAAGGTTGTAGATAAATTCTAAACTGCGTTTTATCTGCAAAGTCTCGTAGTTTGTCTTCATCACTTGCAGTTAGTGTATGCAAATTTCTAAAAATTAATGCAACATCACTATCACCAGCGGCAACTTCAATTTGTGCGATGCTGTGAGGGTCATTGAATGAATCAATTAACTGACGAAGTGCCACAAGTTCAGCATCTACTCGCTTGTTTAACACAGGGCAATGACTAATTTCTGTGATATAACGAGGGTTACTTTTTTCTCTAAAACCAACCAACGTTGCCTGCTTTTTTTCAACATAACGCACACTTAAGCGCGCTTTATTTCGATAATGCCACAAATCATGTGTCAAAGGAGGCAAAATCGCTTCAGGCTCACAATGACCAACACGTGATAACAAATCCATTAATAAGGTTTGTTTTTCATGAATTTGCGCGTGTCCTTCAAGATGCTGTAATGAACAACCACCACACATCGAAAAATGCGGACAATGTGGCTCCACGCGATGCGGCGATGCCAATTCAACAGACAACACAGTGCCTTCATCATAGTCTTTCTTTTTTGCCGTATAGTGAAACGTGACATTCTCAAAAGGCAAAGCACCATCAATAAATGTAGTTTTGCCGTCTATACGAGCAATACCTCGCCCTTCGTGGCTAAATTTTTCAATGGTAGCTGTAACTGGCGTTAACGATGGGCGTTGGCGTCTTCTTCTCATGAATATCTCTATATTAAAAATTATAACGAAGCAATAAATGCATCAACTTCATTGCTTGGCAGTTCAACATAATTGCCACGGTCAAGTGAGCGGGGTAAATGGAATTGTCCATAACGCACACGTACCAAACGGCTGACGTCAACCCCTTGCGATTGCCAAAGCCTGCGCACCTCTCGATTGCGACCTTCGCTTAAAACAACGTGATACCAGCTATTCGTACCTTCCCCACCACGAAACTCAATTTTTTTAAACTTTGCAATTCCATCATCAAAAGGTACGCCTTTTAACAAGGCCGCAATGGCTTCAGCACTAACTTGACCATATACACGCACCGCGTACTCTCGATCAATTTCATATTTAGGATGCATCAACCGATTGGCCAATTCACCGTTATTAGTAAAAATCAGCAATCCTGATGTATTAATATCTAAACGACCCACTTGAACCCAACGGCCTTGTTTTAAATGAGGTAAATTATCAAATACCGTTCGATTATGTTTAGGATCATGTCGGCTGGAAATTTCACCTACTGGCTTGTAATAAAGTAAAATTCGCGTTTTATAAACAAGCTTTAATGGATTCTCAATACTGCGGCCTTTAACACTGATTTTATCATCAGCAGTCGCAGAATCACCCAGTTTAGCCTGCACTCCATTGACATGAATTAAGCCGCTTTCAATCCAGCGCTCCATTTCTCGTCTCGAGCCAAATCCTGCTTGACTGAGTAATTTTTGTAACCGTTCACTGCTCATGTTTTCTATACCTGTTAGAGGCGCATTCACGCCTTAATTAATAATCTAAACCCATTGCTTCACGTACATGACTTAATGTTCGACCGGCCTCATCACGTGCCTCTTCACTGCCTTCTGCTACAATACGTTTAACCGAACTCAAATCAGCTTCATAGTCTTTAATTGACGCCTGAATAGGTTGTAATTCCTGATTAATCGCGTCAATCACCGGGCGTTTACAATCAATACAACCAATTCCTGCTGTACGACACCCTGTTTGAACCCACTCTTTAACAGTTGCATCTGAATATACCTTATGAAACTGCCATACGGGGCACTTTTCAGGCTCACCCGGATCGGTACGTTTAACACGAGCAGGATCGGTTGGCATCGTTAATATTTTTTTCTCAACAGATGCCGGTTCTTCACGTAAGCTAATTGTATTATGATAAGACTTGGACATTTTTTGCCCATCCAATCCCGGCATTTTAGCATGTTCTGTTAACAGAGGTTGCGGTTCTGGCAAAATGATTTTTCCAGCGCCATCTAAAAATCCAAGCAACCGCTCTTTATCACCCATAGATAAATTTACTTGACTCGCCAATAATGCACGGGCTGTATTTAATGACTCATGACACCCATCTTGTTGAAATGCACGGCGAAGCTGTTCGTAATACTTACCATTTTTCTTACCCATTTTTTTGATGGCATCAAGTGCTAACCCTTCAAAATTAGGTTCACGTCCATATAAATGATTAAAGCGTCGTGCCACTTCACGCACTAACTCAATGTGTGACACTTGATCCTCGCCAACCGGCACAAAATCCGCTTTATACAATAAAACATCCGCACTTTGCAGTAATGGATAACCTAAGAAACCATAGGTGGATAAATCTTTTTCATGTAGTTTTTGTTGTTGATCTTTATAGGTTGGTACGCGTTCTAACCATCCCATTGGCGTAATCATTGACAACAACAAATGCAACTCAGCATGCTCAGGCACCCATGACTGAATAAAAATACGAGATAACCCGGGATTAACACCGCAAGCAAGCCAATCAATAACCATATTCCAAATATTGGTTTCAAGATGGCTTGTTTCATCATAATGAGTGGTTAAACCATGCCAGTCTGCAACAAAAAAATAACAATCATATTGATATTGCAATTTAGTCCAGTTTTTAATCACACCGTGGTAGTGTCCAAGATGCAATGCGCCACTAGCGCGCATGCCTGAAATGACTCGTTTATTACTGCTAAACACTGACATTCAAATCCTCTTTAAAAATATTTAAAACGTATTTTTTATTTAAACGGTGTAGGGTCGCCCTTTCCTTCGCGCAATACAACAGGATATTCACCGGTTAAATCAACAACGGTGGTGGGTTCATGCCCACAACTGCCCCCATCAATGATCAAATCAATTTGATTACCTAATAAATCTTTAATGGCCTCCGGTTCACTTAACGGTGCATCCGCTTGCGGCAAGATTAATGTTGTACTCATTAAAGGGGCGTCCAGGCACTCAAGCAATGAGAGTGTGATATTGCTTTCTGGTATCCGTAATCCCAATGTTTTACGTTTAGGATGCAACATTAAACGCGGCACTTCCGTTGTTGCATTTAAAATAAATGTATAAGCACCTGGCGTGAATGCTTTTAGTAATCTAAAAATAGGATTACTTACTTTGGCATAGGCACTAAGCTGAGATAAATCTCGGCAAACCAGGGTCATGTTGTGGTGTTTGTCTAATTGGCGCAAATGCTTTATACGCTCAAGTGCCGCTTTATTCCCTAACATACACCCCAAGGCATAACCTGAATCCGTAGGATAAACAATGACCCCGCCGTCTTCAATAATCGAGGCTGCTTGTCGTAATAATCGTGCTTGGGGATTATCGGGGTGGATCGCAAAAAATTGACTCATAGCATGTAAGTCCCTGTATGGTGATTCATTAAATAGTCCATTGTTGCCAAATAG
>CAZNVR010000155.1:0-4935 GCA_964576655.1 uncultured Legionella sp.
TCCCTTGCCATCGTCATTGTTGTACCAAATGATGCTCTAAGTGTAGTGTCTGGATTTATTGATGCGTATTCAATCTTTTTTGAAGCCTATAACATGCCTTGGATGACACAACTGACTGCCGGATTAATTATATTAGGTGGTGTAAGTTGCCTAGCTGCCTGGATCATAGGCCCAACCAAAGGGTTGCTTGTATCTGCGCATGATGGTTGTTTACCCCAACAATTAACACGAATTAATAAGCACGGTGCTCCAACAACGATTTTAATCATTCAAGGAGTCATTTTTACTGTTCTTAGTACTATCATTATATTTGTGGATTCTATAAATGCTGCTTATTGGATATTAAGTGATATGTGCGCGCAATTAGCATTGCTAGCGTATATATTCATGTTTGCTGCAGCAATTAAATTACGTTATAGCCAACCAGATAAAGCCCGAGCATATAAAATTCCCGGGGGTAATTGGGGCATGTGGATCATTGCCGGCACAGGACTGGTGTGCTGCTTATTAACCACCTTAATTGGTTTTGTTCCACCAACTCAAATTCCAATTGATAATATAATGTTTTTTGAAACATTTCTTGTAGGCGGGATGTTGGTGTTCGTTTTGATACCCTGGTGTCTGGCTAAAAAAAATGAACGTTAGTTAACCTGCTCCCATCGCCGCGGGGATTCAAAGATCGCGGCAGCTCGGGCATTTTTCATAAAATAGATTCGCTAACGCTCGCCTAACACATAGAGCTTAGCGAACAAGTAGCTTTTTCCTGATGTTGTTGCTCTACAATAATAGATAATACCTTATGTATAATATCAGCACTATTATCTCTTAGTTTAGGCTTTTGTTCCGCAACCAGGTTACAACATGCTGGTTTAAAAAATAAGCCAGTGTTTGCTGACCAATAAAATATATCTTTATAATCATCTTGATTCAAATGGAGTAATACCTCATCTTTTTGCAAATACGGTTCTAATAAATCATTCAATATCATTTGCACAATAGATGCAGAAGGATAGGTTTTTCGATAATTCAACAGGGATTGTTGGGCAATTAACAGCTCTTTATTCCATAAAAATATAAATGGATTTTTCAAAAGATTGTTACGCATCGTATCATCTACACCAACACCCAACTCATCAGATAGACCACATAACAACGGCTTCCATACATCAGGATAGGTACAAAAAGCATCGATTAATAAATAGTTATCATCTTTTTTTTGAGTTAAATCAAATCCGCCACGTTTAAAGACATTATTTATATGCTGTAAAATAGTATTTGGCCTATCATGCATTCGGCATTCCGTTCCTAAATTAAAATCAACATCAGATAAAAGCCATATGCTGCGTGACATGCTTTTGTTTTTTAATGATGCTAACCCTGCTTTATCATCATGCAATCGTCGCAGCTTTCTCATCAGCAGTTTATAATTTTCACCACTTCGCCATGCATGAAAAACATCATGCCATGTAAGAAAAAAATCATGACAATCACTGCCATGGGGTTTAAAGGTTTTTTCCACATCAGGATGAGTTAACTCAATTGGTCTTGAATGTGATTTTAAGTGCTTGGCACTGGGAAATAACGTCACTAACAATTGCGATGCAACTGTTGGTTTTAACTCAGTAGGATTTAATCGCTCAGCAGGAACCTCATCATAGGCTCGAATCATTTTAGCGTTTATTTTTCCAACCGTACCAAAAGCATAAGTCGCTTCCTCTCCATGAACAATTTTCTGTAAAGTATACAGCGTATCCAACGTCGGAATTACAAAACTCATGAGTGGTGAATGGTTATCATTATTTTTATAATGAGGTGATACACATAGGCTTGGCGCATAAGAATGCACCGATAATAAATTAGAAAAAAATTGACAAGTTACTCGCTCGATATAAAAATCAGAAACAGTATATTCTGAAGGAAAATATGACTGATTGTACTCACAAGAAACAAAAGATTGTGTTTTTGGTTGCTCATGTTGTTTAATAAATGCCTTTAAAAGCCCCCTGTTTCTCGGGGATAAATCATTTATCCATGACAGCGCTTTTTTATTATTGGGCAATGTTTGTATATATAACTTCAATGCAAAGACAAATATATTACGATTACTGTAATCCAAGGAGTCATACAAAAAAGCAGACACGTAATGGTTGGGTAAATCAATGGTGTAATAATAATTGTTATTAGATTCCACTGGATTTTCTAATAACTGTGTAAGCATTGTGGATTTATCAGCGTCCCAATAACCCATTTCTTGTGAAGGCTGATATGGCCCTTTTTTATCATTTAACTGAAAACGTCTAATGACATTATTTTGAAAACAAAGACGAGCCTCATAGAGTAATTTTGCGGTCATCATTTGATTTAAACTAATCTGCCCTTGTCTTAATATTGCAAATAAACGACGAGTAAAATCATTTAGCTCATAATCAATAGCCTCGTATTGGTTATGTTGAATATGATCAATTATCGTTTGATTAAACGCATCATCAGGGATTTCTGTTAATTGTTGAGGAACATAATTTTTATGGTTGATGTTTTGCAAATACGAGGTAGCCAGGTGTGTTCTGGTTTTTTTACAAGAGTAATCAAGGCGTTGATATTGATCCAAAATGTTATTACGTTGTAAACGATTTCTAATCGCATGTTGTATAACTTTTGCTGCTTCATTTCTATATAACGGAGAAACAAGCAGATGATATTCTGTATTTGTGTCTATCATGCCATAAGACACACTTATCCGGGATTTTTCGGTTTTATTATAGGACATAAGCTTTTATTTAAAAACATCTTGACTATATTGTATCATAATTTAACGTCTCAATTGCACCTACTATAAAAATGTAATACTCTTTTTTACATCAGGAGTTATTCTTTCAGGTGCACGATGCGTTGTGATTATGATCAATTACCCCATTCAGGAATCCGTAATCTCATTCCATATACACCGGGAAAATCGTCTGATGAGCTCGCTAAAGAGCGTGGGTTAACAGACATTATAAAATTAGCAAGCAATGAAAACCCACTGGGATGTAGTTTAAACGTCACTCAAGCATTCCAGCATTTAATGAACACCACAATAGCCACCTATCCCATATCGGCCAATCACCCACTACGCGAAAAAATTGCTGAAAAATTAAAAATTAATAGTGACATGATTACGCTAGGCAATGGATCTGACGCTTTATTTTGCTCTCTACTAACCTGTTTTGCCTTACATACAAACAAACACATACTCACGCACGATTATGCATTTAGCTCCTACGCGATTCAGGCTAAAACCTTAGGCATTCCTGTTATAAGCACTCCTGTAAATGAATCCTTTGAGGTCAATATAGATGCTCTCATTCATGCCTGTAATGAAAAAACCGCCTTAATGTTCATGGCAAACCCTAACAATCCCACGGGTTTATTGGTTCCCTTAGAAGACATTAAACGTCTTTTAGAACAGATACCCTCTTGTACAATTTTAGTATTAGATGAAGCCTATTATGAATATGTAACACAGGTTGATGCCAGATATACCTTAAATTTATTAAACGCTCATCCTAATCTTGTCATTACACGCACCTTTTCCAAGGCTTATGGATTAGCAGGTTTACGTTTGGGATATGCCATTGCACCCCCCGAAATCACAAACCTTCTTTATCGTATTCAACTGCCTTTTGCCGTCAATATAGCCGCACTAACAGCAGGACTAGCCGCAATTGATGATGACGAATTTATTAAAAAAACGGTTTTACTCAATCAACAAGGGTTAAAACAAATGCAACATGGATTAAATGGTTTAAAGGTCAAGCAACTTCCATCCGCTGGTAATTTTATTACATTTGATTGCAACACCGATAGCCTGCCTATATATCAACGCCTACAAGAATATGGCATTATTGTGCGTCCACTACATCCTTACGGATTAAATCAGTATTTACGTGTCACAATAGGTACACAACAACAAAACAATCGATTTATCGACGCATTATCTGGAGAATTAAATAATGACAAGTGATTTAAGTAGCAAGCATTGCGAATCATGTGAAGGTATTGGAGCCGCTCTGTCAGCGGATCAAATTAGTCATTTAATGCCACAACTCTCATCCGGTTGGGCTCCTCAAAATGATTTTAAACACATTAAAAAATCTTTTTCATTTAAAAACTTTTACGAAACCATGGCTTTTGTTAATGCAATTGCATGGATTGCCAATGTTGAAAACCACCATCCAGACCTGGAAGTTGGTTACAATTATTGCCATGTCACTTACTCAACGCACGCATTGAATGGTTTATCACATAACGATTTTATTTGCGCATCAAAAATTGATAAATTATTATAGGGTTTATTGACAATTACTCGCGCAGCTCACTGGGCTGCGCGTCGTATCCACCTGTTACAAACACAAACCTATGGTCTATTATCAATTTCTTTACGTTGATTAGGTAGAAAATCTTTTCTATCCAGCCCCATCACCACAGCCAACGCTCCTGCAACATAAATGGATGAATATGTTCCTACAATGATTCCTATAATTAACGCTAAAGCAAAGCCATGAATATCAGCACCACCATATACGAATAATGAAACCACGACGAACAACGTTAACACCGACGTCATGATTGTTCTGGATAAGGTCTGATTTATCGATGTGTTCATAATTTCAATAGAGCTTGCTCGACGAATCTTAATGAAGTTTTCTCGTACGCGGTCAAAAACAACGATGGTATCATTCAATGAATACCCAATCACCGCTAATAAACCTGCCAATGCTTTTAAATCAAACTCAATATGAAACATAGCAAACACACCCAAAATCAACACGGGATCATGAATTAAAGCCACGGCGGAACTAAATGCAAGACGATACTCAAAGCGCATCGCAATATAAATCATGGTTGCAAGTAGAGCAACAATGATTGCTAAAGCGCCCTTTGTTGCTAACTCTT
>CAZNVR010000156.1:0-4754 GCA_964576655.1 uncultured Legionella sp.
CAAACCATTCCCAACACAAATAAGGCCTAAAGCAAAAAACACACCGTGTTGATTGACGAATGCCAGGGTTAAATAACCAAGCGCTAACACACAAAGACCTAGTACTAAAGTACGTTTTGTGCCTAAAACACGATCGCCCAAATACCCGCCTAAAGCAACCATGCCATACACAAGCGCTGAAAATGCGCCAAACGTGTAATACGCTGTTTGGTAAGAAAAACCTAGAAAACGAATAAAATATAAAACCAAAATGCCTTGTACGGTATAAAAGCCAAAACGCTCCCAAATTTCCAACATAAAAATCATGTAAAAAGAACGCGGCTGCTCACGAAACAATGCAATCATTACTTTCCCAATGAAGAACAAAATACGCCAAACCCCAAGCATGAGGCCAGCCCCATACGATCTTCAGGAGCTCAATCTGGATTCCGCGCATCAAGCGCGGAACGTAGGTAACTCAAGGCACTTGATGTGCTCAGCTCAACAAACCTACAATAAAAACGTCAACGTTAATAATACCCCATTTTGCACAGGAATATTATAGACATATGCCGAACTATCAGGATTTACTGTAAATTTATTATCTGCCCCAAAAACACCTTGATACAATAAATTAAGTGTTGCCATTTTAGAGATAGGCACACCCACACCAGCTTGTACCTCGGCTGCTGCTTGCGATAAATTATTAATACTTTGCCGCTCCATCTCCCATGTACGATAAGCAACACCGCCTTTTATTAACAAATAAGCCGGTGTTCTATCAGAGCCAACTTGCAATGTTGCCAGCAAATCAACCATGGGTTTAACAGTCGTCCATATAGGTAAACTACCCATTTCATCTAACGTGGATTGCGGCACACCCAAGGACATACGATTACCATTTTGAACACCCAACTCAAGACCTGCCATCGTATGGTTAACATGATACAACGCCTTACCAATTGAAAAACGCCCTAACAAGGCCCCACCACTACTATCACCGGCCTGTTGAAAAGCAGTATACCCAACACTTCCTGAGATTAACCAAGGGTATTTGTTTTCCACCACAGGTTCAATTCGTGCAGGAAAAGGAACCGTCACTTGAGGACGTTTAGGAACGGGTTTTATTCTTAATGGAGCAACAGTTACAGCAGGTTTAACAGGCTGCTTTTTCGCAGCAAACAGTTTAGTAATAAATGTTTTATTTTTTGGTTTAACAGGATAATAAGATTGTTTTTGTTTAGCAGGATACCAATCTTTTTCCATGTACCAACTTTTAACAGGGGTTATATCTTCATCCGGCGTGTATTCAATCGTTGAAGCAGACGCGACAAAAGAAAAGCAGCAACCTAGTGCCACAAGATGGCATTTTTTAAACATGAATTCTCTCAAATAATCCATTACTTAGATAAAACCATAAAGGAATATAAATGTGCTGTCAACTGAGCCATTATCAAATGAAATACTTTTAAAAGGCATATTTGAAAAAAAACAGAGGAGAACGATCTCCTCTGTTTTTATACGTACTTACTGCTTAGAACCAGGAGTCTGATTATGAAGAGGATTAGCAACGTCTTCATCCAATTCACGTATACCTTTTACCCCTTTTTTATACCTATCAGTCACATCTCCACGTGGTGAGTTGTCCTCATATTCATTATCTGTATCACCATCTTCTTCTAATTTCTGATAAGAATCAGGTTTGCTTGGCTCGCTTACCGCTCCTTTTCTTGCTCTTTTAATGGCCTCTACCTCTAGCGCATCGTCTGGGTGAATAACAACAACTTGAAGACGCATTTTTTCAAACACCCTCTCACTTCCCTCGACAAAAGAACCAGCAGCCTTAAATAAAGCAGGGCCCGCACTAAGACCTAAATCTTTCGCGCCAGAAGCTGCAGCACCCATGCCTTTACCTATAGACTCAGCGACCTTCTCCATTCTTTCTAATCGATGGCCATCCCCATGTATTTTCCCCATAACAGGTGCCGCCACATAATCATTAGCACCGGTTTTAATTGCTGTTAAAAAGCCCATCATACCTTTGCCAAATTGTTGCGCAACATCATTGAGTCTGTCTAAACGATCACCAGGCCCCCATGCTGTCGAGCCAAGAGCACTTAATCCTTGCGAGAGTTTAGACCCCACTGCAAACAATATGTCTTTTCCGCCTCCACCAACAAACCCACCAAACTCATAAAGTTGTTTTGGTAACGCTGACAAAGATTCAAACATACCCTGATATTTCATTGCATTATACGCCGCAGTTACACCACTACCTATAGCTTGAGCAGCGTACAAAGGAGATTTGGCGACATGTCCCAATGCTTGAGGTAGCTCTTTGAAATCACCTCGCATCAGATCATAAGGCCCAGGCAAATAAGGAACCAAATGGTCAAAAGTCGCAGCCATTTTGTCTCCTACAACTTGTCGAAACTCCTCTAAACCACGAGTACCTTTAAGCACTTGATTAATAGACATATTTATCATGCCTTTGCTTTCAAGTTTATCAGCATACTCAAACATCACTTTATTTAAGGCATCTGATGCAACTGTGATCTTTTTTAACTCATTTGCTTCAGCTAACAATTGGTCTTCCATTTCTTTTTTTGCAGCCTTTTCATCTGCTGCAGTCTTTCTAGCTTCCACTGCTGCGGGTTCATTGTATTCTTTGTAACGGATATACCCAATTAAGCCCGCAACTACTCCTGATAAACTAAGAGCTACTGGATTATTAATCAGCCACGATCCACCAGAGGCTAGACCCGTAACCCCTGATCCAAAAACCTTTCCTAGCTCTGCTCCCAGTGCCACAGCCCCGCCACCTGTCAAACCAGCACCAAGAACTGGAGCCCCATATGTCCCGGCGAGTGAAAGAGCGGTGGTTGTTAAGACCGTAAGCAGGCGACTCATACCAAAATCACGCGATTTCTTCTTCAGAAGATCAAGAAGTTCTTGCGCATCCTCAGGTGAGGGAGGAACGCCTGGATTCGCAGCAGTAGCCGCACCAGCAATTAATATTTTATTTAAATCCGCCAGATGCCTTTTATTTGTAAATACGCGTTGAAACGTTATATCATCTTTTTCATTTACAACTGCATCATAGAATGCAAGAACCCCGGTGCCATTCATTTGAACAATGGCATTCAAGTTCTTTTCATCGAGATTAAGATTACCATCTGTCCAATCAAGAGACTCATATCTTGCTAGTTTTTCTTCTCCTGCCTTTTGCGCCGATACTAAGTTTTCAAAATTTGCTATCAACTCTTTTTTGTCTTTATTAGGCAAAGGCAGCTCTATGATTCTATTGATAAATTTTTTCATATCTAAATCATTAACGTGTTTTATCTCTTGTTCTTCTTTTGAACCAGCCATGATAAAAACTCCTGTTTAATTTAAACTCAATTTAACTATAGAAGACTGTAGAGGATTGTCAAGTTGTACAAAAATAAATGATGCTGGGTGAACAAAGGCACGTAGTGACGTGTCCATTCGGTTCAACACCTAAAAACGGACACACATGAAGTAAGAGCGTGATTTTATTTATTGGCCATCGCAAAACACTGATGAATCCGCTGATTGCGTTTAAAATCCAAATCAATGGTTTGTGAACTAATATCCTGTACATAGTATTGCGCACTTATCTCAGGTAAAAGTTTAAATTGCCTGAAATTCGTTGAAAAATACAATGTGCCATTTGACGTCAATAATTTCATTGCCGCATGAATCAACAAGGCTTGGTCGCGTTGAATATCAAGCGTACTCGTCATGCGTTTTGAATTAGAAAAGCTGGGCGGGTCTAGAAAAATCACATCAAATTTATCCGTTGTGATGTTTAGCCATTCCAAGCAATCGTATTGAATGAATTGATGTCGAGAGACATCCAGTTGATTGAGTTTAAAATTATCTTCACCCCATTTTAAATACGTATTGGATAAGTCCACATTGGTAGTGATAGCACCTGCCAATGCGGCATGCACACTTGCTGTGGCGGTATAGCAAAAACAATTTAAAAAACGAGTCCCTTGAGGTAATGTGTCAAAACGCAAACGCATCAGACGGTGATCTAAAAATAAGCCTGTATCCAGATAATCATATAAATTTACTTTAAACTTGGCAGGACCCTCCACAACAACCATGGTCTGACCTGCTTGATTCAATTTTTGATATTGATGGGTGCCTTTTTGTTGTTTGCGTTGTTTAACCACTAAATGTTGCGCAGAAATGCCTAATACCCCAGGCACTGCCTGAATCACATCTAAACTTCGCTTTTCAGCTTTTAATGCATCAACCGATGCAGGTGCTGAGTATTCTTGTAATACGGCATGATCATTATAAATATCAATCGCAAATGCATATTCTGGCAAATCAGCATCGTACACTCTATAACAACTAATTTGACTACGTTTTGCCCATTTTTTTAAATGGTTATAGTTTTTTTGAAGGCGATTAGCAAACATTTGCGCACTATCTGATAAACGACCGGGTTCAAACCGTCTGAGTTGGTTTTCAGTATTTAATGCAACATTATACAATTTACACTCTAAAGCGCCATTATATAGCGTGTATGATTTACTCGCTCGCAACCCCATGGCTTTAGCCAGCATGGGATTGGAGGTTAAAATAGCCGCATTCCAACCTTGATAATGAGTATGTAATACATGGCCTAATTGCTGATACAGCGGAATTAATTGGGTTTCATCCCCTAAGCGCTCGCCATAAGGCGGATTACTGATCAATAACCCGTGTTCATGACTAGGCGCGCAGGCGTCTAACGG